>NZ_CP029608.1:5018856-5182034 GCF_003352185.1 Pseudomonas kribbensis | reverse complement strand
AAAAGTGTTTAAAGGTTAATCGTTTCTTAACCGGTTTATCGTTTATTCCCCGATGCTGATGATAGGCGCTCGTTCGTTTACATGATCAGGATCGCCCCCATGTCGCACATCGCCTCTTCCCGTCGTTTCAGCCTGGCCGCGTTGGGCCTGTCGGTTGCCTTGCTGTCCAGTCCGTTTGCCTTTGCCGAATCCGCGTTGATCCAGCCGCAGACCCTGATCGTCGATCAGAGCCTGCCTCAGGCCCAGCGTGATGCAATGGAACTGGCAGCGCGTCGCTATGGCAGTTTCTGGAACACGGGCGAAGAGGCGTTGGCCACGGCGGCCCTGTCGCCGCAGTTTGTCGACAAGACCCCGCCGGAAGGCCGGGTGCAGGGGCCGACGGGACCGCTGCTGGCGTCGAAGTTCTTTCGCACGGCGGTGCCGGACCTGAGCTGCGAGATCGAACAAATGATCGTCGCCGGTGATCGCGTGGTGGTGCATCTGCACTTTCGCGGGCATTTCACCGGTACGTTCAAGGCTCTCAAAGGGCAGGGCCAGCGTGTAGACTTCCGGGCAACCGATATCTATCAGATCGACAACGGTCGCATCGCGGCCAATTGGCATATCGAAGACAACATCAGCCTGATGGCGCAACTGCAAGCGCAGCCGCCGGCCAGCTGAACCATGGACATGAAAGGGAAACGCGATGAGCGAGGAAACGATTCGATTGGGACGTGAACGGCGCTATCTGGTGTTGCTGGGCGTCATCTGCCTGGCGCTGATCGGTGGCGCGCTGTACATGCAGATCGTGCTGGGCGAGGCGCCATGCCCGCTGTGCATCCTGCAGCGTTATGCCTTGCTGCTGATCGCGCTGTTCGCGTTCATCGGCGCGGCCATGCGCACCCGCCGCAGCATCACCGTGTTCGAGGTGCTGGTGGTGATCTGCGCGATTGCCGGAGCCGGCGTCGCCGGGCATCACGTGTATACCCAGTTCTACCCGGCGGTGAGTTGCGGCATCGATGTGTTGCAACCGATCGTCGATGACCTGCCGCTGGCGAAGATCTTCCCTCTGGGCTTCCAGGTCGACGGTTTCTGCTCGACGCCGTACCCGCCGATCCTCGGTCTGTCGCTGGCGCAATGGGCACTGGTGGCCTTCGTGCTGGTGGTGATCCTGGTGCCGCTGTTGACCTCGCGCAACCGAAAAGCATTGCGCTGAATCAACTTTTCGGCCCCTGCGCCGATAACACAAACGCCTCGATTTGCAGTGACGCAAATCGGGGCGTTTTGCATTTCAGGGTCTTTGTGAAAACGTCGTGACGAACGGCAAGGGACGGTGCGACAGGTGTGCGACATGTTGTCACACACGCCGTGTCGCAGTGTCTTTCGCAGGCCCGGATTGGAGTGTTGTTACAAAAAAGGATTGGTCTGTTTCAGGGTTTTTCGGCATTGGGACGGTGGTGCCGGAACAGGCAGTTTTAACAACCTGTGGCAATTGGCCAAAGCCCTTGGGTTATCGGGGTTTAAGCGCTTCACGGTGTGGGAAAAAGTCTTCGGAACTGTCTGATCCGAGCCAGGTACACCTACATTTTTTGGTGTTTTTGTTGAGAATCGATTTCGATAACATGCGGAACTTTTGCAAAAACGGTGATGGATTGTTGCTCTGAGCGATAAAAATTATTTCGGGATAAGACATGGTGTATAGGGCGCTACCTATCTACAATCGCCCGCACTGAATTCCCGGCACTGTTCAACCTTTATAAGGAACTGAGCAGGAAGTCGGGTGTCGAGGGGCCGAAAGGCTTGCGAGACACCCAGGTGTCGGTGCCTTCCAACTTTCCGCACCAAATGGAATTGGTCTGTAACAAGGCCTTTGACCACGAATTCGAATAAGAACTGACCGCTGTCCCAGGATTTGTCGAGCGTCTGACGCGCGACGGGCGGCCCTTATTCAATCCAAAGAAAATGCCAACCCTTGGCAGGGTGAAGTGTTGGCGATCAAAACCCAACTGCATTGCGCAAGCTGCTTTAGAGGTCGTGAGATGAGTAAAAACAGGTACCCCAGATTACTAGGCCTAGTGCCGCTGCTCGGCACGTTGTTGCTGGGAGGCTGCAACATGACCTTGCTCAATCCAACGGGCCAGGTCGGCCTGGAACAGCGCAACCTGATCATCACCGCTACGCTGCTGATGCTGTTGGTTGTTGTGCCGGTCATCGTCATGACCTTCCTGTTCGCCTGGAAGTACCGCGCCTCCAACAAGAACGCCGTCTACACCCCGAAATGGTCGCACTCGACCAAGATCGAAGTGGCAGTCTGGACCATTCCGGTCCTGATCATCATTGCCCTGGGTTACATCACCTACAAGTCGACCCACTCGCTGGATCCGTATCGTCCGATCGAATCCGACGTCAAGCCTGTGACCATCGAAGTGGTCGCGCTGGACTGGAAGTGGCTGTTCATCTACCCGGAACAAGGCATCGCCACGGTCAACAAGATCGTGTTCCCGGCGCACACGCCAGTCAACTTCCGGATCACTTCGGACGCGGTGATGAACTCGTTCTTCATCCCGGGCCTGGGCGGCCAGATCTACGCGATGGCGGGCATGACCACCAAGCTGCACCTGATCGCTGACCGCAACGCTGAAATGGACGGTATCTCCGCCAACTACAGCGGCGCTGGTTTCACCGGTATGAAATTCAAAGCGATCGCAACTTCTCAGGAAGATTTCGACGCCTGGGTAAGTGAAGTCAAAAAGGCACCTAAACAGCTTGAACAAGCTGAATACGCAGCCCTTGCCAAGCCAAGCCAGAACAATCCAGTCGAGCTCTACTCCTCGGTCACGCCGAACCTGTTCCAGACCATCGTCGACAAGTACGAAGGCATGAAACCGGGCAAGCCGCTGAAGCACGAGAAGAAAGAGAAAGAAGTGGCGGCAACGGATATGGACTCGAATTCGCATTCAGCTGCCGGGGCAGAGGAGTAAACGATGTTTGGTAAATTAAGTTGGGAAGCGATCCCTTTCCACGAGCCGATCGTGATGGTCACCATCTCGATGATCGCGCTCGGTGGTCTGGCGTTGTTCGCTGCAATCACCTACTTCAAGAAGTGGACTTACTTGTGGACCGAGTGGCTGACGTCGGTCGACCACAAGAAAATCGGCGTGATGTACATCATCGTTGCCATGGTCATGCTGCTGCGTGGCTTTGCCGACGCCATCATGATGCGTACCCAGCTGGCCATGGCCACCGAGGGTTCGCCTGGCTACCTGCCACCTGAACACTATGACCAGATCTTCACCGCTCACGGTGTGATCATGATCATCTTCATGGCGATGCCATTCTTCACCGGCCTGATGAACCTTGCAGTGCCGCTGCAGATCGGCGCCCGTGACGTTGCGTTCCCGTTCCTGAACTCCCTGAGCTTCTGGCTGCTGGTGTCCGGCGTCGTGTTGATCAACCTGTCCCTGGGCGTCGGCGAATTCGCCAAGACCGGCTGGGTTGCCTATCCACCGCTGTCGGGTCTGCAATACAGCCCTGGCGTGGGGATGGACTACTACATCTGGGCGCTACAGCTATCGGGTCTGGGTACAACGCTAACGGGGGTTAACTTCCTCGCGACCGTGCTGAAAATGCGTACCCCTGGCATGAAGCTGATGGACATGCCGATCTTCACCTGGACCTGCACCTGGGCAAACGTTCTGATCGTGGCTTCGTTCCCGATCCTGACCGCTACCCTGGCACTGCTGACCCTTGACCGTTACATGGATTTCCACATTTTCACCAATGAACTTGGTGGCAATCCAATGATGTACGTCAACCTGTTCTGGGCATGGGGCCACCCTGAGGTTTACATCCTGATCCTGCCGGCATTCGGCATCTTCTCGGAAGTGATCTCGGCCTTCACCGGCAAGAAACTGTTCGGCCACCACTCGATGATCTACGCTTCGGGCGCGATCTCGGTACTGGGCTTCATGGTTTGGCTGCACCACTTCTTCACCATGGGTTCGGGTGCCAGCGTCAACGCCTTCTTCGGTCTGGCGACGATGCTGATTTCCATCCCGACGGGTGTGAAACTGTTCAACTGGCTGTTCACCATCTACCAGGGCCGTCTGCGCTTCACCAGCCAGGTTCTGTGGACCCTGGGCTTCATGGTGACCTTCGCCATCGGCGGCATGACCGGCGTACTGCTGGCCATCCCGGGTGCTGACTTCGTTCTGCACAACAGCCTGTTCGTGATCGCGCACTTCCACAACGTGATCATCGGCGGCGCGGTATTCGGCTACATCGCAGGTTTCGGCTTCTACTTCCCGAAAGCGTTCGGCTTCAAGCTGCACGAAGGCTGGGGTAAAGCAGCGTTCTGGTTCTGGATCTCGGGCTTCTTCGTCGCGTTCATGCCGCTCTACGCACTGGGCTTCATGGGCATGACCCGTCGTCTGAACGCCACTACCAACCCTGAGTGGGTACCGTACCTGTACGTTGCCATGTTCGGTGCGGTGATGATCGCTGTGGGTATCGCTTGCCAGCTGATCCAGCTGTACGTCTCGGTACGTGACCGCAACAAGCCGGAAAACATGTGCGAACACGGTGACCCGTGGAATGCCCATACCCTGGAATGGTCGACCTCGTCGCCACCTCCGTTCTACAACTTCGCTGTGCTGCCTAAGGCCGACTGCATCGACCCGTTCACCGAAGCCAAGGAAAACGGTACTGCGTACCAGACTCCGGCCAAGTACGAGCCGATCCACATGCCGAACAACACCGCCACTGGCGTGGTGATGGGCGCACTGCTGACCGTATTCGGTTTCGCGATGATCTGGCACATCTGGTGGTTGGCGATCGCCAGCCTGGCCGGCACTGTCATCTACTTCGTGATCCACGCTGCACGTGACGACCAGGGCTACATGGTTCCGGTTGAAACGATCGAGCGCATCGAAGCCGAGCAGCACAAGCGTCTGGTAGCGGCCGGGAAGATCCCTGCTTCCGCGACCCGTGTTGAAACCAAGTTGGAACAGGCTTAAACAATGTCGAACTTAGTGACCAATGCTGGACACGCCCATGGCCACGACCATGGGCACGATGACCATCACCACGACTCGGGCGAGATGACCGTATACGGTTTCTGGCTCTACCTGATGACCGACTGCATTCTGTTTGCGTCGATCTTTGCGGTATACGCGGTACTGGTAAACAACGTCGCCGGTGGCCCGTCGGGCCACGACATCTTCGAACTGCCATACGTGCTGGGCGAAACCGCTCTGCTGTTGTTCAGTTCGATCACCTACGGCTTCGCCATGCTGGCGTTGTACAAAGGTAAAAAGCAGCAGGTTCTGGGCTGGTTGTTCATGACCTTCCTGCTCGGCGCAGGCTTTATCGCCATGGAGATCAACGAGTTCCACCTGCTGATCTCCGAGGGCTTCGGTCCTAGCCGTTCGGGCTTCCTGTCGGCGTTCTTCACCCTGGTCGGTACCCACGGTCTGCACGTATCCGCGGGTCTGATCTGGATGGGCATCATGATGTACCAGGTCAACAAGCACGGCCTGACGGCGACCAACAAGACCCGTCTGAGCTGCCTGAGCCTGTTCTGGCACTTCCTGGACGTGGTGTGGATCTGCGTATTCACCGTTGTTTACCTGATGGGGACCCTGTAATGGCTAATGCACACTCCCATGACAGCCATGATGCTGGCCACGGCAGCGTAAAGTCGTACGCCATCGGCTTCATCCTGTCGGTGATCCTGACCGTCATCCCGTTCGGCCTGGTGATGTTCCCGACCCTGCCGAAGTCCACCACGCTGGCAATCGTCCTGCTGTTCGCGGTAATCCAGGTGATCGTTCACCTGTATTACTTCCTGCACCTGGACCGTTCCGTTGCCCAACGTAACAACGTGATTGCGTTCGTCTTTACGGCCATCGTGATCGTGCTGCTGGTCGGTCTGTCGCTGTGGATCATGTTCAGCATCCACACCTACATGATGGCGAAGTGAGGTAGACCCGATGTCGCTCAAGCACTTTATCCAAATCACCAAACCGGGGATCATTTTCGGTAACGTGCTTTCTGTGGCAGGCGGGTTCTTCCTGGCCTCGAAAGGGCATGTAGATCTGGCGGTGTTCCTGGCCGCCATGATCGGCACTTCCCTGGTCGTGGCCTCCGGTTGCGTGTTCAACAACTGCATCGACCGCGACATCGACCTGAAGATGGAACGCACCAAGAACCGGGTGCTGGTCCAGGGCCTGATCTCCCTGAAACTGGCCCTGGTCTATGCGACCGTCCTGGGTGTCGCCGGCGTTGCGTTGCTGTACAAGGTGGCCAACCCGTTGGCTGCCCTGTTCGCCGTGATCGGCTTCATCATCTACGTCGGCTTCTACAGCCTGTACCTCAAGCGCAAGTCGGTTCACGGCACGCTGGTGGGCAGTCTGTCGGGCGCCATGCCGCCGGTGATCGGTTACGTGGCCGTGACCAACAGCTTCGACATGGCCGCGTTGACCCTGCTGGTGATGTTCAGCCTGTGGCAGATGCCGCATTCCTACGCCATCGCGATCTTTCGCTTCAACGATTACCTGGCCGCATCGATTCCGGTGTTGCCAGTGAAGCGCGGGATCCAGGTGGCCAAGAAGCACATCCTGTTCTACATCCTGGCGTTCCTCGTGGCGACCCTGATGCTGACCTTCAGCGGCTACGCCGGCATGAGCTACCTCGCCGTCGCCGCGGCCATGGGCATGTACTGGCTGTACATGGCCTGGACCGGCTACAAGGCGGTGGATGACACGGTCTGGGCACGCAAGCTGTTCGTGTTCTCGATCTTCACCATCACCGCGTTGAGCGTCATGATGTCCCTGGACTTCAAGGTGCCGACCGAGCTGCTGCTGACGTACGCGCCGTAAGGTTCGAACGCTGTACGAGAAACCCCGTTCATCGAGAGATGAGCGGGGTTTTTCGTTGTCCGCGGTAAGTGAATCCGTCACGGCGGATTGGGTTAAGCCGTAAATGATTAACCAGAAATCGACAGGTTGCGGTCACCAGGCAAAAGCCCTAGATTCGGATCCAACTTCACGCATCGATCAAGAGGCTGGGCGAAATGACTGAGAGGATGACCTGCGACGAACGCTTCATTGCCCTGGCAAAAGAGCTGAATTACGACATCAATGGCGAGAATACGGTGGGCGGCAATTACGCGCCGCTGGTGCGTCATCACGATGAGCTGTACATCAGTGGCATGGTGCCGCGCACCGAAGGCAAGATTCAGTATCCCGGCCGGGTCGGGCTGGAGCTGACGCTCAAGGACGCGCAAGCCGCCGCGAGCATCAGCGCCATGCGTTGCCTGGCGTTTATCGTCGATGCGGTCGGTTCGCTGGACAAGGTCAGGGCGCTGTTGCGGGTCACGGTCTATGTGAAGTCGACCCCGGACTTCGTCGACCTGAGCGAAGTGGCCAACGGCGCATCCGACGTCTTCAGTTATGTGCTGGGGGATGCCGGCCGCCATACACGCACCACCGTCGGCGTCTATCAGTTGCCGAAAAACGCGGCCATTGAAGTCGACATGATCGCAGCGGTACATCCGTCGGCGTAATCGCTGAAAGCCGCATAACAAAAAGCCCCGCCTGAGATTCAGAGCGGGGCTTTTTCGTCAGCGCTGCGCTTACTGGGCGGCGATGCTGTAACCATCGAACGCGGTCTGCTGTTGCAGGGCGGTGATGATGTTCTTGCGGTTGATCGCGTGTTCGGTGCCGGCGTTGTCGACGAAGGTCTCGCCTTCGATTTCTGCTTCTTCGCCTTCACCGACGAAGGTGAAACCGAGGAATTCCAGCGCCTCACGATCCACGCTCAGACGCGAACGCGGCGTGCGCATTGGCAGGGTCACGCTGATGCCGTCCTTGCTGATGCTGAACACTTCGACGTCTTTCTTGGCGCGTGCGGCTTTGCTCTTGCCGCCGCTCGGGTTGCTGATCGCCTGATGGGTCTGGTTCAGCACCTTGAGGGCCAGGCCGTAGACGATTTCCTGGAACGCCGGATCGTCCTTGAAGCTGGACAGGATGCGGCTGATCGGGAACTTGCTGCTCAGGTCTTCGAGGGCTGCGATGTCGGCTGCCTCGGCGTCCTTCAGGCGCTTGAGCTGGCCCATCAGCTCGTAGGCCTGATCGTCATCGAAGCGATCGTGGGCCTGACGGATCGCGGCACGCAGCTCACGGATCTGCTCGCTCTCGCGGGTCGATTGAAACGCGTCGAGGACCATCTCGCTGATGATCTTCGCTTGTGGAATGTGTTGTGAAAGATTGATGGAGTTTTCGTATTCCGCTTTGGACGACAGGGTGACTACGGATTCAGCGGTGTTGAAATCGGACATTGAAATTTCACTACTTTTTTAACTTGGGATAAGACGAGAAAGCATGGGGGGCTTTTTCAGGCCGACTAATTTAGGGGAGCGGGGCAGTGTTGTCACGGAGCAACGGCCCGATGGAGTTGATTATTTGCCCGGCGTATTCAGGTTCATCGAACGCACGATCCACTCTTCGGCGTTCTGTTGATCCACCGGCAGCGAGAAGCGAAAGGTCGCGCCCCGTCCTGCGACATCGAGCAACTGGATCTCGCGCCCGTGCAGTTGCAGGATCCGGTGCACGATTCGCAGGCCCAGTCCGCCGTCGCGTCGCGCGCCGCCGATATTGAAAGGGCGCAGGAACAAGCCCTCACGCAACTCGGCAGCAATGCCGGGGCCGGTGTCGCTGACGGTGATTTCAACCAGCGCGCCTTGTGGTTTCAGACCGAGTTCGATTTCGCCCCCCGATGGCGTATGGCGCAAGGCGTTATCGAACAGGTTGGTCAGCACCCGTTCGATCAGCCCGAGGTCAGCGCAGACGGTCGGCAGGTTGGCGCTGAAACTGGCCTTGAGTTCGACATTCCGGGCCTCGGCGCCCAATTCGAATTTCTGGAAGATGTCCTGCACCAGATCGGTCAGGGAAAACTGCTCCAGCACAGGCTGTACGAAGCCATGTTCAAGGCGCACCAGTTCCAGCAGCGACTGCGCGAGCCCGCCGACCTTGCGGCTCTGATCCAGGGCGATCCCCAGATAGCGGCGGCGTTCTTCCGGAGACAGCGTGGCGTCCTTGAGTGACAGCGTTTCCAGGTAACCATGCAGCGATGCCAATGGCGTGCGCAAATCATGGGAAATATTCGCCACCAGTTCCCGGCGCTCCTGATCCTGACGGGTCAAAGAGCGCCACTGTTCGCCGAGGCGGTTTTGCATTTGTCGGAACGCCGCGTCGAGCACGGCGATTTCGTCCGGGTCGGCAGACTTGTCCACAGGCGTCGGCGCGATTGGCAGCGATTGCGGTGCGCCGTCGATGTCGAAGCGACTCACGGTTTCGGTCAGCCGGCGCAACGGCCGGGTGATCAGATTGAATGCCGTCAGACCGGCAATCAGGCACAGGAACGCCACCAGGCCAATGGACAGCAACGCCGTATTCAACGCTGCACTGGTGGCGCCGCGTTCGGCGAAACGGTCGTGCGCTTCGCTGAGCAGGACCACGTAAAGGTAACCGGCCGGCTTGCCGTTGACCTGCAACGGCGCTGCGCTGAAGACCTTGCGGCCGTCGACGCTGCGCGGGTCGTCGCCGAGGATCGGCAACGGTTGATCATTGAGCAGGCGCCGGATCGGTTGCAGATCGACGGACTGCCGACGCAGGCGTCCTTCCGGTGCGGCGTTGCCGACGATCCTGCCTTCGGTGTCGAGCAGGTACACCTCGACACTCGGGTTGACCAGCATCAACTGGCTGAACAGTTCGCGCACCGCACCGGGCATCAGGCCGTTGCTGTCCATCAGCACCGTGTCGTGAGCGATGTGCTGCGCCAGATCCCGGGACAGACCCTGCACCACCTCCAGCTCATGCATCTGGCTGGAGCGCACCTGCAACCACGCCGACGTGCCACAGCACGCCAGCAGCAATACGGCGAACACCAGGGACAGGCGCTGCGTCAGGGTCAGTTTCATGGTTGTTCTGTACTCGTGCCGAATTTGTAGCCACGGCCCCACACCGTGAGGATGCGCACCGGTTGTGCCGGATCCGCCTCGATCTTCGCCCGCAGGCGATTGATGTGGGTGTTGACCGTGTGTTCGTAGCCTTCGTGGCTGTAGCCCCAGACCGCGTTGAGCAGATCCATGCGCGAGAACACCTTGCCCGGCTGTCGGGCGAAGAAGTAGAGCAAGTCGAATTCCCGTGGGGTGAGGTCCAGGCGCTGGCCGTTCAGGGCCACGTCACGAGTGATCGGGTCGATGGTCAGGCCGTCGAGACTGAGGCTGCCGGCGTCCATCTTCAGGTTGCGCGCCATGGCGTCTACCCGGCGCAGCAGCGCTTTAACCCGGGCCACCAGCTCCAGCATCGAAAACGGTTTGGCGAGGTAATCGTCGGCGCCCAGTTCAAGGCCGAGGATACGGTGCAGTTCGCTGGAGCGGGCGCTGGTGATGATGATCGGTGTGTAGCGGGCCATGGCCCGGGCGCGGCGGCAGATTTCCAGGCCGTCGACGCCCGGCAACATGAGGTCGAGGATCAGTGCATCCCAGTGGCCTTGCTGCAGCAGGCGCATGCCCTCGTCGCCATCGGCGCTGTGGACCACCTCGAATTGTTCGTCCCGCAGATGCAGGCAAATGAGGTCGGCAATGTGCAGGTCGTCCTCGACCACCAGGACGCGTTTGGTCTGTTCCATGAAGCTCAATCCTTCGGCGCAATGTGCGCATTGTGCGGGTTTTCCTCCGGGCGAGTTATCACGAATTGTTTAACTTCCCGTGAGGATTTGGCGATCAACCCAAGCCTAGGCTGTGTTCCACGACAGGCATCTGGAATTTTGGGAGACGGCCATGTTTTCACGGCGACAGATTCTGGCAACGGGCGGCGGGCTGGGGCTTGCAGCGTTACTGGCAGGTGTATTGCCAAAGTTATCCGGGGGTTCGGCGCTGGTCGGTGAGGCACTCGCCGATGAAGCGTTTGAAGTGACCCACAGCGATAGCGAATGGCATGCGCTGCTCACCGACGAACAATTCGACGTGCTGCGCAAGGAAGGCACGGAGCGGGCCTACAGCAGTCCCCTGAACAACGAGCATCGGGCCGGCAAGTTCGCCTGCGCCGGCTGCGATCTGGCGCTGTTTTCGTCGGACACCAAGTTCGACAGCCGCACCGGCTGGCCGAGTTTCTGGGCGCCGCTGGAACACGCCGTGGCCACCCGCCAGGACCGCTCCTTCGGCATGACCCGGGAGGAAGTTCACTGCCGACGTTGCGGCGGTCACCTCGGCCATGTGTTCGACGACGGACCCAAACCCACCGGCCTGCGCTACTGCATGAACGGCCTGGCGATGACCTTCAAACCCGTGGCGGTTTGAGTCGTGGCCCGCCTGCAATCTTCACTCACTACAGGACGACACCATGTGGCTCTTGGTTCTCGCTTATCTCGGCGGTGTGCTGACGATCGTCAGCCCGTGCATCCTGCCGGTTCTGCCTTTTGTCTTCGCTCGCACCGGGCAGCCGTTTATCAAGAGTGGCTTGCCGCTGTTGGCCGGGATGGCACTGACCTTCGCCCTCGTCGCGACACTGGCGGCGGTGGGCGGCGGTTGGGTGGTGCAAGTCAATCAGTACGGTCGCTGGCTCGCGTTGCTGTTCGTTGCACTGTTCGGGCTGACGCTGCTGCTGCCGCGTCTGGCCGAGCGTCTGACCCGGCCGCTGGTGTCCGCCGGCAGTCGCCTGTCGGAGGCCGCCGGCCAGGACAATCGTCCGCAT
The DNA here is from genome assembly GCF_003352185.1 of Pseudomonas kribbensis. Classification (GTDB taxonomy): domain Bacteria; phylum Pseudomonadota; class Gammaproteobacteria; order Pseudomonadales; family Pseudomonadaceae; genus Aquipseudomonas; species Aquipseudomonas kribbensis. Next base: position 5,170,299 of record NZ_CP029608.1, on the reverse strand, counting down.
CCCGGCGCGTCGTTTCTGATCGGTGTCGCCACCGGGCTGCTCTGGGCACCGTGCGCCGGGCCAATCCTCGGCTTGATTCTGACCGGTGCCGCGCTGCAAGGGGCAAGCATCGCCACCACGCTGTTGTTGCTCGCTTATGCGGCGGGCGCGGCTACGTCGCTGGCTGCGGCGCTTCTGCTGGGCGGTAAGGTTTTCGCGCTGATGAAGCGCTCGATCGGCACCGGCGAGTGGATCCGCCGCGGGCTCGGCGCTGCGATGCTGGCCGGTGTGGCCGCCATCGCGCTGGGCCTCGACACCGGGATTCTGGCGCGGGTGTCGACGGCTTCCACCGGAGGTCTGGAGCAGGCACTGGTCGGCAAACTGTCGGGGAAATCCCCTCACGGCAACGGCACGATGATGGCGCAGATTCCCGCAGCGGATGACGCGGCGAACGGCAGCATGATGGCTGCTGGCGGCGCGATGAAAATGGCCGCCAAGGCACCGGGCTCGTTGCCGGTCGAAGGTCAGTTGCCGCCGCTCGATGGCGCGGTGCAATGGCTCAACTCCGCGCCCTTGGATGCACAGGCATTGAAGGGCAAAGTGGTGCTGGTGGATTTCTGGACCTACTCCTGCATCAACTGCCTGCGCACCTTGCCTTACGTCAAAGCCTGGGCCGAGAAGTACAAGGATCAGGGCCTGGTGGTGATCGGCGTACATGCCCCGGAATTTGCCTTCGAACGTGATGTAGGCAACGTCACCAAAGCCATGAAGGAACTGGGCATCAACTACCCGGTGGCCATCGATAACGACTACAGGATCTGGCGCGCTTTCAACAATGAATACTGGCCGGCACATTACTTTGCCGACGCCCAGGGGCGCATTCGTTACCACCACTTTGGCGAAGGGGACTACGCCGAATCGGAACGCGTCATCCAGCAACTGCTGCGTGAGGCCGGTGCGAAAACCGTCGCTGACGGTTTGATCAATGCCGATGCCCAAGGCGTGCAGCTGGCCCCGGACATGAATCAGGTGCTGTCGCCGGAAACCTACGTCGGCTACCAGCGTGCGGAACATTTCGTACCGGAAACCAGCCTCGTGCCTGACAAGGTGGCGGCTTACACGGCGCCGACCAACCTGGCTCTGAATGACTGGAGTCTGGGCGGGCAATGGGCAGTCGGTGCCGAGCGCGCCACCGCCAGCGCGCCGGCCAGCCGCATCGTCTATCGCTTCCACGCCCGTGACCTGCATCTGGTGCTGGGGCCGGGAACGGACGGCAAACCGGTGCGCTTCAAAGTGACCATCGACGGTCAGGCGCCGGGAGATGCCCACGGTGTCGACGTGGCGCCGGACGGCAGTGGTCAGGTGACCGAACAACGCCTGTATCAATTGGTGCGGCAGACCGATGAGGTGAAGGACCGAACCTTCAACATCGAGTTTCTCGATCCGGGCGTGTCGGCCTACGCCTTTACCTTCGGCTGATCAGGAGTGCGTGACATGAAAACTCGAATTATCTGGCGTCGTCTGTTGTTGGGCGTCGCGGCGGCCGGGGTGATCGGTCAGTGCTCGGCATTTTCCTTCGGTGCCGAGGAAGGCGTGGCCATTCCACCGCCAGCGCTTGATGAGAACACCCAGGCACACAGCGAGACGGCAGTCTTCGCCGGCGGCTGTTTCTGGGGTGTGCAGGGTGTTTTTCAGCACGTCAAAGGTGTGCAGAAAGCCGTCTCCGGATACGCCGGCGGCGCGGCGAATACAGCGGAGTATGAGCGGGTCAGCGAGGGCGATACGGGCCATGCCGAGTCGGTGCAAGTCACCTTCGATCCGACCCAGGTCAGCTACGGCAGCCTGTTGCAGATCTACTTCTCGGTGGCCCACAACCCGACCGAGCTCAACCGTCAGGGCCCGGACAGCGGCACGCAATATCGCTCGGCGCTGTTCCCGGTCAATGCCGATCAGCAACGCGTTGCACAGGCCTATATCGCCCAGCTTGATGCGGCGCATGCCTACAGCAAACCCATCGTGACCAGACTGGAAACCTACAACGGCTTCTATCCGGCGGAGGACTATCACCAGGACTTCCTCACCGAACATCCGACCTATCCGTACATCGTGATCAATGATCTGCCGAAGGTGGCGCAGTTGAAGCAACTGTTCGCCGAGCGTTATCAGGAGAAACCGGTGCTGGTGAAAAGCGGGTCGTGATCACCGGTTGTCCAATGGTTATTGTGCGGTCACTGGCGACTGTCGGGCGGCGAGGGTTCGCAGTGCCCAGTAGAGCTTCAGCGAGCGGGTACTGATCAGGCCGCACATGAACCCCGATACCGTGGACTTGAGCAGCAGCATGTCGGGGGAAGCGGCCAGCTGCGGATTTACCGCATCCTGATAGCCGAAGTAATAGTTCGCGAAAAAGAACATCAGGAACATGATCAGGATTTTCACGGTGCCCGGCATGATCAGCCCGGTCGCGGTATCGTCGAGTGCCACGCCCTTGCGGGAAAAAACCAGCCAGGCCGAGAGGCTGCCCAGCAACAGCGCGCCAAACCAACTGCCAAGGAACAAGACCGGGTCGATCGTCAAGTTCACGGAGTACAACGACCACGCCAGAAACGCCGGCGGTGTGATGAGCATCGAGAGACGGCTTTCGCGGCGGGGAGAAAACGCCTTGATGCCGAAATAAACCACAAGCAGAAAAAACACGTAGGCTCGAATCGGGGTGTTTTGCAGAATCGTGAGCATCGCGCAGCATCCATGCTGAAAAAGGGGAAGGTGGATAATAGCCGGGGCCGTAGTAAGTGCCCGTTATTTCAATCGCGGGCGCTCCATTGCAATCACCGAGGTTTCAAATCCCAGGCTGGCAAAAAATGCTTCTGCTCCCTCGCGCCCGGCCCGCAGTACCTAGGTGATGTCAGGGTTATCTCCCATTACATGTTCGACCAGTTTCCGGCCCACGCCTTGGCGTTGGTGTTGTACATCGACGACCACCATCGACAGATAGCCATTGGACAAACCATCGGTAATGCCCCGGGCGAAGCCGATGATCTGCTCGTCCAACCGTGCAACAGCCGTCCGCTGTGAGTTTTGAATCAACTGCGCAAAATATTCGGCGGAACCGACTCGATGTGCCCAGCCATGTTGCCCGAGAAACAACCGCACCGACTCCGTTTCGGCGGGTAAAAGATCGCGTACCGTCAGAGCGTTTTTCATTGGGTGATCGAGTCCTTGATAACCGGATGATTGCAAATGAACTGATGCCAAGCGTAGTCAGCTTTTCCCCCATGTCCGCATCGCAAACTCGACGAAGCGCCGAAGCTTCGGCAGCCGATAACGATCCTGTGCATACAGCAGATGCAGAGGACGGCTCGGTGGCTGGTAGTCGGGCATTACTGTGACAAGTTTGCCATCGCGCAAATCCTGTTCCACCAGTGCATCGGGCAGCATCACGATGCCCATGCCAGTACGCGCCGCCTGGTGCAAGCCGGCCGAGGTGTTCATCAGCATCGGTCCGCTGACATCGACCATGATTTCACCGTCCGGGCCGCTCAGGCGCCAGCGCTTTTCCACCGATTGCCAGTCATCGCCGGCGGGGTAGGCGAACGACAGGCAATCGTGCTGTTGCAGGTCTTCAGGCGTGAGCGGCATGCCGCGCCGGGCCACGTAATCCGGAGACGCGCACACGGTCAGGGTGTAGTCGATCAGGGGGCGGGCGATCAGGTTCGATTGTTCGAAATGGCCGAGGCGGAACGCCACATCGAGACCACTCTCCAGCAGATCCGGGCGGCTGTTGGTCAGCACGACATCCATTCTGACCTGCGGATACTGCAGGGAAAATTCGCTGAGCGCCGGAGCCAGGCGTTCGACACCGAAGGTCAGCGGCGCGGTGATCCGCAGCAGGCCGCGCGGTTCATCCAGGGTTTGCTCGGCGAGTCGTTCGGAGTCTTGCACCAGCCCCAGCACCTCCAGACAGCGCTGGTAATAGACCGTACCGAATTCGGTCAGCCGCTGTCGGCGGGTGGTGCGTTGCAGCAGTTGTACGCCGAGGCGCTGCTCCAGTGCCCGCAGGTGATTGCCGACCATGGTCGTGGACATTTCGCACTGCAGGGCGGCCGCGGTCATGCTGCCGGTTTCCACGACTTTGACGTAGACGCTCATTGACTGGAACAAATTCATTATCAAGTCCTGCTTATAAATGATTGAAGTTTTGCCGAGTTTATCCAGCTCTGGTGGCTAACCATACTGCAAACACACCGATCTTCACTGGAGTTTGAAGTCATGACCGCCGCCCTGATGAACACGTACCAACCGCTGGCCCTGAGTTTCACCAAAGGTCTGGGCACTCGACTGTGGGATCAGGCCGGTCGCGAGTACCTCGATGCCGTCGCGGGTGTGGCGGTGACCAATGTCGGCCACTCGCATCCGCGAATTGTTTCAGCGATCAGCGAGCAGGCGGGATTGCTGTTGCACACCTCCAACCTCTACAGCATCGACTGGCAGCAGCAGTTGGCGCTGAAGTTGACCCAGCTGGCGGGGATGGAGCGGGCGTTCTTCAACAACTCCGGTGCCGAGGCCAACGAAACCGCGCTGAAACTGGCGCGCCTGCATGGCTGGCGCAAGGGGATCGAGCAGCCGCTGGTGGTGGTGATGGCCAACGCTTTTCACGGCCGCACCCTGGGCACGTTGTCGGCCAGCGATGGCCCGGCGGTGCGCCTGGGATTCAACGAGTTGCCGGGGGACTTCATCAAAGTGCCATTTGGTGATCTTGAAGCGCTGAATCAGGTGCAGCAAAAACATGGCGAGCGAATCGTGGCCATTCTGGTGGAGCCGATCCAGGGCGAAAGCGGCGTACAAATCGCGCCGCCGGGTTACCTGAAAGCCCTGCGCGAACAGTGCAATCGCCACGGGTGGTTGCTGATGCTCGATGAAATCCAGACCGGCATCGGTCGCACCGGCCGGTGGTTTGCGTTCCAGCATGAAGGCATCGTCCCCGACGTCATGACCCTCGCCAAAGGCCTGGGTAACGGCGTGCCGATCGGTGCCTGTCTGGCTCGCGGCCGGGCAGCGGAACTGTTTACGCCAGGCAGCCATGGCAGCACCTTCGGCGGCAATCCGCTGGCCTGCCGGGTGGGTTGCACCGTGCTGGACATCATCGAAGAACAGGGCCTGCTGGAAAATGCCCGGGTACAAGGCGAGCGTTTGCTCAGCCGCCTGCGGGCGGAACTGGCGGACAACCCGAATGTGCTGGCGATTCGTGGGCAGGGATTGATGATCGGCATCGAACTGAAACAGCCGATCCGCGACCTGACCCTGATTGCCGCGCGGGATCACGGATTGCTGATCAACGTCACTCGCGGCAAGACGATCCGGCTGCTGCCGCCGCTGACGATTGATGAGCGGGAGGTGGGGATGATTGTGAGGGGGATAGGGCGCGTACTGGAACGGGACTGATCTCTTGTTCAGTAGTGATATCTGCACGTGATGACGCAGACTTCACCGTCTTCAATTGCATAGACCAAACGATGTTCGGCAGTTATCCGTCGGGACCAGAAGCCGCTCATGTTGTGCTTGAGCGGCTCGGGTTTGCCAAGTCCTTCGAAGGGTTGTCGTTGGATCGCTTTGATCAACAGATTGATGCGTTTGAGACCGGCCTTATCGTTCTGCTGAAACCATAAGTAGTCTTCCCACCCGGTTGGCGTGAACTCGATTTTCATTCTTCGATCAGTTGCCTGGCTTTGGCTTTTCCTGCACGCATTTCGCCAATCGATTTGATCAAGCGCTCTGCGTTGGCTGGAGAACGCAGCAGATATGCCGTTTCTTCCATCGCGTTGTATTCAGCCAGAGACATCATGACAACAGGTTCACCTTTTTGGCGGGTGATCAGCAGCGGGGCGCGATCTTCGTTCACGCGGTCCATGGTTTCCGCCAGGTGAGCCCGGGCCGTGGTGTAGTTGATGGTGTGCATGTTGTAGTCCTCGCTTGATGCAAAGAACGTACAGAAATGAGTACATGATGACAAGGCAATACCTACCAGTGGTTGTCGTACAGAGAGACTATCTGCGGTTGAGTAAGTATCACTGAAGTCTCATCGAGACGTTTCCTGGACTTCTGTAATCTCATTCCGATGGATAAGCCATCCAGCGGTCGTTGAGAATTCGAATCTGACGTTACCCGCGTAAGACTTATTGACCGTACTTGTCAGGCAACGGCAATCCTGTCTGCAGGCATTTAATGAGTTTGTCGGGATCTACCTGACACCAGTAAACGAATGTCAGCTCATCAAAATCGGCTATTGCTGTCTGGGCGTCGACCAGAAAGTGTGGCGCTTTCCATTGTTGTGCGACGACGGCCAGTGCACCAGGACCGCAAACGATCCACGATGCTTTGCCACCAAAGATTTGTGGCAAATAGGCGTCACTCAAAATGGATTGCATGACACTATCGAGCGATTCGCTTTCTGATCGAGTCAACCAGCGTTGATGTGGCGCGTCGCAATCATCGCCGGCATGCACGCTGTCGCGAGTGATTCGAAGCTTTTTCAGTAATGTCATCCGAGCAACTTTCCATCAGAAAAAAGGCAAGATCCTAATCAGGATAATCCGTCAGATCCGGCGCCAGCATCCGGGTCTTCGGCGCGCCGTTCGAGTTGTGCTGAATGATGTCCCGGGGCTGCCCTTGCTCATTGAAAAACACCTGACCGATCCCCGCCGAATTCCATAGCCGTTCACCTGCTTCGGCATGTTCGGGAACGTACGGCACGATGCGCATCCGTCGGCGTTTGGTCAGCCAGTTCAGCGGCGAACGGGGTGAATAGAGCCAGCGATTCAGGCGGTCGAACCATTCCAGCAGGGTGGGCGGGAATTCGTTCTTGATGCCGCTGCTGGTGATCTGCCAGATGCGCGGGCCGGCCTTGCGGTGTCGGATAAGCACTTCGTAGACGAAGGAATAATGCACATCCCCTGACAGCACCACATAGCTGCCGGGTGTACGGGTGTGTCGGAAAATATTCAGGATCACCTGGGCCGCGCCGCGATGGGCCATCCAGTTTTCCGCGTCCACCAACAGGGGATAACCGCACCAGCTGAAGACCTTCTGCACGGTTTCGATCAGTTTCACACCGAAGATCGGTGCCGGCGAAACGATGATCGCCGACGGATGATCGAGCAGTTCCTGCTGCAATTCGCAAAGGGCTTCCCAATCCAGCAGGCCGGAAGGTTGCTTGAGCGCCATCTCGCTGCGCCAGCGTCGGGTGCGGGTGTCGAGCACCACCAGAGCCGGGCTGGTGGGCAGCACGAAATGCCAGTGCTGAAAGCGCAGCAGCTCATCGATCAGTTCGTCCTGTACCGGGGAGTCGAGATAACGATCATTACCGCTGGCGCTCAGGCGTCGGGTTTTCTCCAGCAGTTCTTTGAATGCATCCGGGTTGTTGCCCCAGCCCTGGCACAACAGATAGGCGATCAGCGCATTGCCGATGATGCGTCTGGAAAATGGATGGCCGTAGGCGGTTTCCTCCCATTGCGCTGACAGGTTCCAGTCATCGGTGATGTCGTGATCGTCGAAGATCATCAAGCTCGGCAAGTGCGCCAACGCCCGGGCGACATTGCCCAGACCTGCCTTGAATCCATCGATCCGGGACTGCTCCAGGGCATAGCGCTGGCGACGTTCGGGCGTCAGGTTCGGGACTTGTGGATCGATCAGCGTCCATGGTGTTGGCGACCATACCAACAGGTACATGGCCATGACTTCGGCGAACGTCACCAGATGATTGTCGGCGCTGCTGCTGGTGAAAATCGGCTTGCGTGCGCCTCCGAAAAATCGCTCACGCAAAGTCTCGTTGCTCTCGAGTGCCGGTAACAAATCTGCACGGTGGTAATAACTGGCCGGGTGCTCATACAGCCTGGAACTGTCGCTGACCACCGCGCCTTCGAGTTGCTCATCAAACAGTCCGAGTCGCTCGATCAATGCATGAATCGCCCGCAGCATCGGACCGGCGACGTCATCGGCGTAAATCTGATCGCCGCTCATCATCAGCAGGGCAGGGCGCTGTTGCGGCTCGGTTTCAGCCGCGAGCAGTTGATCGACGCAGAGCAGGCCGTCAGCCGCCGGGTGATGCGGTTTGCGGCACGAGCCGTGGAGCAGTTGATCGATCCGTGAACGCACTACAAGGTTCGGGCACATGGCGCTGCCATACAGCAGATGCGGCGCCCAGTCGGCGATGGGATGCTGGCCATCGATCAGCAAGTCGTAGTCGATCTGAATGTCGCAGGGCAGGGGGCTGTCGAGCGTGACGTCTATCAGGTGAATGAATGCACGACTTCCCACAGGAATGACCGTGCATTTCCCGGCATCCAGTGGCATGTCTCCTGCACCTTGCAGGCGCAAGGTCAGTGACAGCTCGCGACTGCCGACCAACCAAAGCACGATGCGTGTCGGTTCCAGCCGTCGCAAGAGCGGGCCGGCCAATACAGGAGGCAGCGGAGGCAGGTCAGCAGACATTCGAGACATCGGAGGGCAAAACTCAGGTCGCACAGGCTGGCGATGATAGCTCAGCCCGTGCTTTCAACCCTTAAGCGAGGCTTAAGAGTCCGACTTTTGCAGCTTCAGCGCCAACAGGCGCCATTCGGCTGGCGTAGCGTCGACTCTTGGCTGTTCCTGAACGGAGCAATCGAAGCGGTACGTCACGTCGTCACCGTTCATGTTCCGCGCGGTGACGGTGTTGCTGAAGTTGTAGACCTGATCCTTGAAGCGCTGCGGCGTCAAGCTTTTGCTGTCGGCAAACCGGGCAGATGCGGGGAAGCGCAATGTACTGGTTACGAACGGGCTGCACATGACATAGGCGAGCATCGACTTGTCACCCTGCGCGTCGCTGCGCAGTTTTTTGCTCAGGGCTGTCAGGGCTTTGCGCCCCTGGTCGTCGCTCTGGTCAATCACGGTTTGCACCGACAGGGTTTTCGGTGCACGACTGGCGTAGTTCGGCAGCAACGCTGAATCGGGTGGAGAGGGCTTGTCGTCTGGCTCGATAGCGGCAAACACCGGCGCGTCTTTCAGCGTAGAGGGGCTTGCAACCGACTCGGCTTCCGGCAGCAACGAGGTTGGCTCTGCTTCCCGTGTCACAACGTTTTCAGTCTGCTCGGCTTCGTAGTGATGGGCTGACGGGAACAGTGAAAGCGTGATCGACAGCACCACCATCGCCACAATAAAACCGCCCGCCGCACCGACCAGGTTGCCGTAAAACAGATTCCAGCTGCCGCGGTTTTTCACCACCCAGCGCCACATGAAACCCCAGGCCGCGACAAATGCCAGAAAACGCAGAAACTCCATTCGATCCTTTCCTTAAACCTGCAAAAACCTGAAAACGGTGCGTCGTGGAGAATGAGTCCTGACGGTAGGCGGCAAGATATCAAAATAGATTTCTGGTGCCACGAGAACCTTCATGCTCAGTGTCGATACCGATTACTTGAGTGCAAAAAACGCCAGCGCCGTAATGCCGGCCACCGTGCCGCAAAGACCTGCCAGAAGCTGTCGCGCAATGAGGGGCTCGACTTGCGAGCGTCGCGCGACCAGCATCCATACACCGACCAGCGCCGCGAATGTTGTCATCATTTCCAGCAATGTACTCGTCAGCCCGGGTACGTGCGGCCGGGTCGACCCGAACAGGCCGATGTAGAATTCCGAGACCACCAGTCCCACCACCAGGCCGCTGACAGCACCCAGCAGGTTGGCGAGAAACAGGTTCCAGGCACCGCGCTGCTTGACGACCCACACCCACATGGCCGCCCAGGCTAGAAGACAAAACGCAAAGTCCATCGAATCCTTCCATTTGAGTCAGTCCCGGTCAGGCTCTTTGCACCTTGCCCGACAGTGGACGGCAAGATAGCAAAATAGTAGCGTCGTGCCATTCCTCATCACCGTAACGGATTACATATGCCCATTTTTACCTTGGTCTTTCGCCTGCTCTGCGCGACCACTCTCGCCGTCATGATGACCCCGGCGTATGCCGACGACTGGGAAGAAACTCCGGAGGAAGCCTGGAAGGGCTACCTTTCCGATTGCCAGCACCTGCAGCGGGCAATTACCAATCTGCAGAACGGTAGCCAGACTGCAAGAGATTCCATGCTCTATATCGAGAGCCCTATGCGAACCTTTCCGGTACATCGTAAACACCTCGATCCCTCAAAACTCGCTTCCCCCGATTACGCTCGCTGCGAAAACCTCATCACCCAAGGGAAAGATTTCGTTGCCAAGGAGCGCGCCGTATACGACGACGAGATCGCTCAGCATCTGCAACAAGCGCAGACCGAACACCGGAACTCCCCGGAATACAAGCGCGCTCGTGCTCTGGGTTTCACCGACGTAGGCGAGATCGGTCAGCTCGACGAGCACGCAGAGCTGGATGGCGAAGAGAATCTGAAGACGTTGATGATCACAGTCGATTTTGGATGCGGCCGACATTTTCGCGCCGCGCAATACAATAAACCCTATGTGATCTACACCGTCGGTGCGCCGGATGGCACATGTGTCCACCATAGAAACGTCGCGGTACTGAACGGTAAGAGGGTGGACAGAGGCGACAACATTGACCGGGACGGGATCTTTCAGTACGTCGGGTGGAAGGAGCTGGAGGGGGCGGATGGGTTTCCCGTCGACATTCGAGTCGTCAAGGCAATCGACTGATCAGCCAATATTTTTCTTCGTCCGAAGGATAGAGGAGCCGCGCATCCAGCTGCTCCATCGAGCGTGTCTGTTTTTGAAATACAAAACGCCCGATGCATTGCATCGGGCGTCGGGTTGAACAGGTGTAATCCTTTTTCAGGACCAGACACCAGCCTCAGCGGCAGCGGCAGCGGGCAGCAAAATAGCAGCGTAACGCCTCTTGCTCATCGAGCCGATCAGCTACCGGTCAGTTCAAAGCGCAGATCCAGCAACTTCCAGTCGTCAAAACCTGCGTTCATGGTTGGCATGGCCTGCAGGGTGCATCCGAAGCGATAGGTCAGATAGTTTCCCGCAGCGTCCGGGATCTTCATCAGGCTTGTGCTGGTATAGATCTGATATTTGTAACGCTGGGTCGAGAGAGCCTTGTCGTCGGCAAACAAGGCCAGTTCCGGCTGACGCAGCGCGCTGCGTATAAACGGCTCGCACATCTGGAACGCGATCAGTCTTTTGTTGGCGTCCGGCCCGTCAATGAGCCCTCTTCGCAACTGCGCATGAGCCAGGGTCTGTTGTGCAGTCATCCCTTGAACTGTCGCCAGCTCGGAGCGGGTTGTCGGTATTTCATTCAGATAGTTTTCCACCAGGCCGGACTTGAGCGGTTCTGGCGTGATGCCAGGCTCACTGGCGTCATACTCGGGCAATGCTTCTCCGGTCGAAGTATTGGCAGACACCGCAGGGCCTGATTTGCCTTGCATGGTCAACTCCAGCAGCCGCCATTGGTCATCCTTGACCCCGTTGCCCGAGACGAACTGCACGGCGCAGTCGTAGCCGAGACTGACCATCGTGCCTTCCATGTTTTCGCCACTGATCCTGCTGATGAGGAGGTAGGTCTGGGATTTGTAGGCGTCGGATCGTAATTCCTCAGTCTCGTCGAACGCGGCGGAATCCGGAATGCGTAGCGTGGATTTTGCCGCTGACCGGCAGATCAGCCCCGCCAGACTTCCGTTGACCCCGTTGACCATATCTGCGCTGGCTCGCCATTGCGCGTATTGGCTTTTCCACTGTGGATCGAGATTGGCGGAAAGCAGCGGTGTAGAAAGCCGTGGATAGCGTGGGCTGTCGGTTGGCAGCAACGGAGACGTCGGAGCGGATGTGCGACTGACCGGCTTGCGTGGGACAAAGGTCCTTAGCTGGCTTTCGTTCGCGATTTGCGGCTGAGCGCCGCTGGATGCCGCAGGGGTGGTTTTTTCGTGAAGTAGTCCGTTGACGGTAACGTAGACCACAAGCGCCACAATAAACCCGGCGATCACGCCGGCGAAGTGGCCGAAAAATACCGGCCAGGTTCCACGATTCTTGACGACCCAGGCCCACATCCCTGCCCAGACCAGCAAAAACATCACGATCAACGATGTCTCCATCCCATCCATTTCCTTTCGTTATTTCGTGCCAGCACACTCAGCAGATCCGCCGACGGCGGGCGGCAAGATAACAAAAAGATGGCGCTGCGCCACTGCTGGATCGCATTTGAATGGATCTGGATTTTCCCGCGATGACAGGCTTTGCCGCCGGTACGCTTTTACAGAACGTCTTTCAGATAGCGCCTGAGCGCAGAGAGGGGCTGATTCAGTTGCTCCATCGATTGTGCCCGGCTGAGTTCGGCCGACAACTTTTGCAACTCGCGCCCCAGCGGTTTCTCGACACCACCCAGTGCATCCAGTGCCAGGCCCAGGCACTCATTCATCTTGAATTGAATACTCTCGACATCACCCCGGCGCACCAGCAATTCGAACACGTCTTTCTGATAGTCGCCCATGACCAGATCATCCCGCAAAATCGGGCTCAGGCCTTCTTCCTCGTAAGCGAGTTTCAGGGAGAAAAGGGCGACTGTTTCCAGTGACGTTTCCATGGGGTGAACCTGTGTGAGATCTCGCCGGAGGGCCAGCGGCACTTTCCGGCAGGCGAAAAAAAAGGCCTTGCTAAGCAAGACCTTTCTTAATTTTGGTGCCCCGAGGGAGACTCGAACTCCCACTCCTTTCGAAAACGGATTTTGAATCCGCCGCGTCTACCAATTCCGCCATCAGGGCTCAATGGCGGCGAAGTATAGAGAGGTGCCTACCGTTGGTCAATCACGTTTCATGGTCAATTTTCGATATTTCCGCTAGACTTTCCGGCCCTGCTAGACGAACCCCATCATGCGCGTTGCTGACTTTACCTTCGAGCTTCCTGATTCGCTGATCGCCCGCCACCCTTTGGCCGAGCGTCGCGGTAGTCGCCTGTTGACCCTGGATGGGGTCAGCGGCGCCCTGGCACACCGTCAATTTACTGATCTGCTTGAGCATTTGCGCCCCGGCGATCTGATGGTGTTCAACAATACCCGGGTGATTCCGGCGCGGCTGTTCGGGCAGAAAGCCTCCGGCGGCAAGCTGGAAATCCTCATTGAGCGGGTGCTCGATACGCACCGCGTGCTGGCCCATGTGCGTTCCAGCAAGTCGCCGAAACCGGGTTCGAAGATCCTCATCGACGGTGGTGGCGAAGCCGAGATGCTGGCGCGTCATGACGCGCTGTTCGAGCTGGGTTTCTCCGAGGAAGTGCTGCCGTTGCTCGACCGCGTCGGGCACATGCCGCTGCCTCCTTATATAGATCGCCCGGACGAAGGTTCGGATCGCGAGCGTTATCAGACCGTTTACGCCGAGAAGCTGGGCGCGGTGGCTGCACCGACCGCCGGGCTGCATTTCGACCAGACGCTGATGGAAGCGATTGCCGCCAAGGGCGTCGAGACTGCGTTCGTCACCCTGCACGTTGGCGCCGGTACCTTCCAGCCAGTGCGCGTCGAGAAAATCGAAGACCATCACATGCACAGCGAATGGCTGGAAGTCGGCCAGGACGTGGTCGACGCAGTCGCCGCTTGCCGCGCACGCGGTGGTCGGGTGATTGCCGTGGGCACCACCAGCGTGCGTTCGCTGGAAAGCGCTGCCCGCGACGGCGTGCTCAAGCCGTTCAGCGGTGATACCGACATCTTTATCTACCCGGGCCGGCCGTTCCATGTGGTCGATGCCCTGGTGACCAATTTCCATTTGCCCGAATCCACGCTGTTGATGCTGGTTTCGGCGTTTGCCGGTTACCCGGAAACCATGGCCGCCTATAAGGCCGCCGTGGACAACGGTTACCGCTTTTTCAGCTACGGTGATGCGATGTTCATCACCCGTAATCCCGCACCGACTGCCCCTGAACAGACAGGCCCAGAGGAAACAGAATGAGTCGCGAATGTCGCATGTCCTTTGAACTCCTGGCCACCGATGGCAAGGCCCGTCGTGGTCGCCTGACCTTCCCCCGTGGCACCGTCGAGACCCCGGCCTTCATGCCGGTGGGTACTTACGGCACGGTCAAGGGCATGTTGCCGCGGGATATCGAGGCGATTGGCGCGGAAATCATTCTGGGCAACACCTTCCACCTGTGGCTGCGCCCGGGCACCGAAGTGATCAAGGCCCACGGCGACCTGCACGATTTCATGCAGTGGAAAGGCCCGATCCTGACCGACTCCGGCGGTTTTCAGGTGTTCAGCCTCGGCGCCATGCGCAAGATCAAGGAGGAGGGTGTGACCTTCGCCTCTCCGGTCGACGGTTCGAAAGTGTTCATGGGCCCGGAAGAGTCGATGCAGGTCCAGCGCGACCTGGGCTCGGACATCGTGATGATCTTCGACGAATGCACCCCGTACCCGGCTGACGAAGACGTCGCCCGCGTGTCCATGGAGCTGTCGCTGCGTTGGGCCCAGCGTTCGAAGAATGCCCATGGCGACAACACGGCGGCGCTGTTCGGCATCGTTCAGGGTGGCATGCACCAGGACCTGCGCATGCGTTCGCTGGAAGGCCTGGACAAGATCGGTTTCGACGGCCTGGCCATCGGCGGTCTGTCGGTGGGCGAACCGAAGCACGAAATGATCAAGGTGCTCGATTACCTGCCGGGCATGATGCCGGCTGACAAACCTCGTTACCTTATGGGCGTTGGCAAACCGGAAGATCTGGTTGAGGGTGTGCGCCGCGGTGTGGACATGTTCGATTGCGTGATGCCAACCCGTAATGCCCGCAACGGGCATCTGTTCATTGATACAGGCGTGCTGAAGATCCGTAACGCGTTCCATCGCCATGATGATTCGCCGCTGGATCCGACCTGCGATTGCTATACCTGCCAGAACTTCTCCCGCGCTTATCTGCATCACCTGGACAAGTGCGGCGAAATGCTGGGAAGCATGCTCAATACCATCCATAACTTGCGCCATTATCAGGTGCTGATGGCTGGTTTGCGCGAGGCTATTCAACAGGGTACATTGGCCGCCTTTGTCGATGCCTTCTACGCCAAACGCGGGCTCCCCGTTCCGCCTTTGGACTGAGTTTCTGACCCCAAGATTCAACATTTGCAACTGGAGTGCTAAATGAGCTTTTTTATCTCTAACGCCATGGCTGACGCGGCTGCACCGGCTGCAGCGCCTATGGGCGGCGGCTTCGAGTGGATTTTCCTGGTCGGCTTCCTGGTCATCTTCTACCTGATGATCTGGCGTCCACAGGCCAAGCGCGCCAAAGAGCAGAAGAACCTGCTGAACAGCCTGCAGAAGGGCGACGAAGTGGTCACCACCGGCGGCATCGCCGGCAAGATCACCAAAGTGGCCGATGACTTCGTGGTTCTGGAAGTTTCCGACACCGTGGAAATGAAGTTCCAGAAGGGCGCCATCGCCGCCACGCTGCCAAAAGGCACGCTGAAAGCGATCTAAGGGCAACAACTTCTACTCAATCGACGGGGCGCGCAAGGCGCCCCGCGTCATAACGGGCGGCGTGATGCTGAACAAATATCCTCTGTGGAAATACATTCTGATCCTGGCGGTGCTGGCGATCGGTCTGATTTATTCCGCTCCGAATCTATACCCCGATGACCCGGCCATCCAGATCAGCGGCGCCAGCACGGCCCTGCAGGTCAACCAGGCCGACCTGGACCGCGTGAGCACCGCGCTCAAGGAGTCCGGGATCAACGTCAAGGCTTCGAGTCTGGCAGCCAACGGCAAGGGCGGTCTGATCCGTCTGACCAAGGCTGAAGACCAGTTGCCGGCCAAAGACGTTGTGCGCAAGGCATTGGGTGATGACTACGTCGTCGCGCTGAACCTGGCACAGACCACTCCGCAATGGCTGCGCAACATGGCTGCGCACCCGATGAAGCTGGGTCTGGACTTGTCCGGTGGTGTGCACTTCCTGCTGGAAGTGGACATGGACAAAGCCCTCGACGCACGCCTGAAAGTCTACGAAGGCGACGTCAAGAGCCTGCTGCGCAAAGAGAAACTGCGCTATCGCAGCCTGCCGCAGCTCAATGGCGCCATTCAGCTGGGCTTCAGCGATGCTGACTCCCGCGAACAGGCCCGTGCGCTGATCCGCAAGAATTTCAACGATTTCGACATTGTTCCGGCCGACCTCAACGGTCAACCGGTGCTGCGTCTGGCGATGACCCCGGCCAAGCTGGCGGAAATCCGTGAATACTCCATCAAGCAGAACTTGACCACGGTACGTAACCGCGTCAACGAGCTGGGTGTTGCCGAACCGATCGTCCAGCGTCAGGGCGCAAACCGCATCGTGGTTGAGCTGCCGGGCGTGCAGGACACTGCAGAAGCCAAGCGTATCCTCGGCAAGACCGCCAACCTGGAGTTCCGTCTGGCCGCCGAGCCGGGTGCATCGAAAGCCACTTCCGAGACTTTCGAGTTCCGCGAAGGCAAGCGTCCTCCGGCACAGATCGAGCGCAGTCTGATCATCACCGGTGACCAGGTGACCGATGCCAAGGCCGGTTTCGGCGAGCACGGCACACCTGAAGTGAACATCCGTCTGGATGGCCACGGTGGCGAACTGATGAGCCGCGCGACCCGCAGCAACGTCGGTCGCAGCATGGCGGTGATCTTCATCGAGCAGCGTCCGGTGACCACCTACGTCAAGCAGATGGTCGACGGCGTCGAGAAAGACGTGCCGGTGCAGAGCTTCAAGGAAGAGAAGAAGATCATCAGCCTGGCGACCATTCAGTCGCCGCTGGGTGCGCAATTCCGTATCACCGGCCTGAACGGCCAGGGCGAGTCTTCCGAGCTGGCGCTGCTGCTGCGTGCCGGTGGACTGGCGGCTCCGATGTACTTTGCTGAAGAACGTACCATCGGCCCGAGCCTGGGTGCGGACAACATCACCAAGGGTATCGATGCATCGCTGTGGGGCATGCTGTTCGTCTCGCTGTTCATCATCGCCATCTACCGCTTCTTCGGCCTGATCGCCACCGTCGCGCTGGCGGTGAACATGGTGCTGCTGCTGGCGCTGATGTCGCTGCTGGGTGCAACCCTGACCCTGCCGGGTATCGCCGGTATCGTGTTGACCATGGGTATGGCGGTCGACGCCAACGTGCTGATCTTCTCGCGGATCCGCGAAGAGATCGCCGCCGGCATGACCGTGCAGCGTGCAATCAACGAAGGCTTCGGCCGGGCATTCACCGCGATTCTCGACGCCAACCTGACCACCTTGCTGGTCGGCGGCATCCTCTTCGCCATGGGCACCGGCCCGGTGAAGGGTTTCGCAGTGACCATGTCCCTCGGGATCTTTACCTCGATGTTCACGGCCATCATGGTGACCCGCGCGATGGTCAACCTGATCTTCGGCGGTCGTGACTTCAAGAAGTTGTGGATTTAAGGGGCTGCCATGTTACGTACAATCAACTTCATGGGCGTTCGCAACTTCGCGTTCGGCGTCACATTGTTCCTTACCGTGCTGGCCTTGTTCAGCGTGTTCCACAAGGGCATGAACTGGGGCCTGGACTTCACCGGCGGTACGCTCATCGAGCTGACCTACGAGCGTCCGGCCGACGTCACCAAGGTGCGTGAGCAACTGGTTACCGCTGGTTATCACGAAGCGGTCGTGCAGAACTTCGGTGCGACTACCGACCTGCTGGTGCGCATGCCGGGTGAAGACCCGCAGCTGGGCCATCAGGTGGCGGAAGCGCTGCAGAAAGTCGGCGGTGAAAACCCGGCGACGGTCAAGCGCGTCGAGTTCGTCGGCCCGCAGGTCGGTGAAGAACTGCGCGACCAGGGCGGCCTCGGCATGCTGCTGGCGCTCGGCGGCATCCTGATCTACCTGGCTTTCCGCTTTCAGTGGAAATTCGCGGTCGGTGCCATCGTTTCGCTGATTCACGACGTGATCGTGACCGTGGGTATCCTGTCGTTCTTCCAGATCACCTTCGACCTGACGGTGCTGGCGGCGGTACTGGCGATCATCGGCTACTCGCTGAACGACACCATCGTCGTGTTCGACCGGGTGCGTGAGAACTTCCGCGTGCTGCGCAAGGCTTCGCTGATCGAGAACATCAACATCTCGACCACTCAGACCCTGCTGCGCACCATGGCGACTTCGATCTCCACTTTGCTGGCGATTGCGGCGCTGCTGTTCTTCGGTGGCGACAACCTGTTTGGTTTCTCCATCGCCCTGTTCATCGGTGTTCTGGCGGGTACCTACTCGTCGATCTACATCGCCAACGTGGTGCTGATCTGGCTGAACCTGTCTTCGGAAGACCTGATTCCGCCGGCCAATACCGAGAAGGAAGTCGACGACCGTCCATAACGGCCATCGCTTCCCCGGTTGTCAGTCAAAAAAAGGCGCGAGTTGAACTCGCGCCTTTTTTATTGCTCCAAGGCTGGGAGAAGCGCGGGCGCGTCCCGCATGTGATGGTCAGGAGGTTCATGTGAACAAGTCGTTGCTGGTTGGTGCGGTACTGGGTGCTGTCGGTGTGACTGCCGGGGGCGCTGTTGCCACCTACAGCCTGGTTAAAAGCGGCCCTGAGTATGCGCAGGTTCTGGCCGTTGAACCGGTCAAGACACAGATCAAGACGCCACGTGAAGTATGCAAGGATGTCGCTGTGACCCGGCAGGCGCCGGTCAAGGATCAACACCAGATTCTCGGTACCGCCATCGGTGCCGTGGCAGGTGGTTTGCTGGGTAACCAGATCGGCGGCGGCACCGGCAAGAAGATTGCCACGGTAGCTGGCGCGGTCGGTGGCGGTTACGCCGGTAACAAGGTGCAGGAAGGCATGCAGAATCGCGATACCTACACCACCACCCAGACTCGCTGTAATACGGTGAATGACATCAGCGACAAGGTCGTAGGCTATGACGTCCGCTACTCGCTGGACGGCAAGGAAGGCAAAGTGCGGATGGACCGTGATCCGGGCAACCAGATTCCGGTCGACAAGGAAGGCAAGCTGATCCTGTCGCAGGCGCAGCCTGGGCAATAAGCGGTTGTAGTAAAAAAGAAGCACCCTTCGGGGTGCTTTTTTGTGCCCGGGATTAACGTGATGACAGGCATAAAAAAAGCACCCCGAAGGGTGCTTTTCTGGTTTCGCGAGAAGCTTAGCGCTTCAGCGAGGCCGGCAGGTGCGGCTGGATCGCCGTCAGAACTGCCTTGAAGCATTTGGTGTTGCCGGCAACGACGTGGCCTTTTTCAAGGAAGTCGTGACCGCCGGTGAAGTCGCTCACCAGACCGCCGGCTTCCTGAATCAGCAGGGCGCCAGCCGCCATGTCCCACTCGGACAGGCCTGACTCCCAGAACGCATCGAAACGACCGGCAGCAACGTAAGCCAGGTCCAGGCTCGCCGAACCGGCGCGGCGGATGCCGGCAGTCTGGCCAACCAGAGCGCGGAACATGCCCAGGTAGTTGTCGAGGTTGTCCATCTGGTCGTCACGGAACGGGAAACCGGTACCGAGCAGGGCGCCGTCCAGGCTGGTGCGACCGCTGACGCGCAGGCGACGACCGTTCAGTTGAGCGCCGCGACCACGGCTGGCGGTGAATTCTTCCTGGCGAACCGGATCCAGAACAACGGCGTGTTCCAGGCGGCCACGGTATTTGCAGGCAATGCTGACAGCGAAGTGAGGAATGCCGCGCAGGAAGTTGGTGGTGCCGTCCAGCGGATCGATGATCCACAGGTATTCTTCGCCTTCGATGCCGCTGCCGGCGTGCATGCCGGTCTCTTCACCCATGATCGAGTGATTCGGGTAAGCCTTGCGCAGGGCGTCGATGATTTTCTGTTCGGCGGCGCGATCGACCTCGGATACGTAATCCTTGGCGTCTTTTTCGTCGACCTTGATGGTATCCAGGCGCTCGATGGAGCGGAAGATCAGTTCACTGGCGCTGCGGGCGGCGCGCAGCGCGATATTCAGCATGGGCTGCATGGATGTGTCACCTAAGGTTGTTAAAGAAAGCCGCGCATTCTATCAGAACTTTTCTTCAGGTGAAGGTCGCTGTTCGCTTTCATAGCTTAACGGTAGGCTGTTCTGTAAGATTTGCACCCCTTTCCCCAGTCCGAGAGCGCCCGCCGTGCTGCAAAACATTCGTGTCGTCCTGGTCAATACCAGCCACCCGGGAAATATCGGCGGGACCGCGCGCGCCATGAAAAACATGGGTTTGTCGCGGCTGGTGCTGGTCGATCCGCGAGTCTTTCCGCATCACGAAGCCGATGCTCGTGCCTCGGGTGCCGGTGACATCCTTGAAAACGCGCAAGTCGTCGCCACCTTGGAAGAGGCCTTGGTCGGCTGCAATCTGGTGCTCGGCACCAGTGCTCGCGACCGGCGCATTCCCTGGCCGCTGCTGGATCCGCGCGAATGCGGGACCAAAGTGGTCGAGGAGGCCGGGCAGGGCGCGGAAATCGCGCTGGTGTTCGGGCGTGAAGACTCCGGCCTGACCAACGACGAGCTGCAACGATGTCACTTTCACGTGCACATCCCCTCCGATCCTGAATTCAGCTCGCTGAATCTCGGGGCGGCGGTGCAGGTGTTGAGCTATGAAGTGCGCATGGCCTGGCTGGCCGCACAAGGCCAGCCGACCAAGATCGAGAAGGAAGAAGTGGCCTCCGTGAAAAGCGCCGAGCTGGCGACCATGGATGAGCTGGAGCGATTCTATGAGCACCTGGAGCAGACCCTGGTGGCCATCGAATTCCTCGATCCGGAAAAGCCTCGGCACTTGATGGCGCGCCTGCGCCGGTTGTACGGACGCAGCTCGGTCAGCCGGGCGGAAATGAATATTTTGCGTGGCATCCTCACGGAAACCCAGAAAGCGGCCCGTGGCGAGCTCCTTAAGCGGAAGGATTAATGATGTTCGAGCGTTTGCGTGAAGATATCCAGAGCGTATTCCACCGAGACCCGGCGGCGCGTAACGCTTTTGAAGTTCTGACCTGCTACCCCGGCATGCATGCAATCTGGATTCATCGGCTGGCCGGCATGCTCTGGCGCAACGATCTGAAATGGCTGGCGCGGCTGGTGTCGAACTTCGGTCGCTGGCTGACCGGAATCGAGATTCATCCGGGCGCCAAGGTTGGTCGACGTTTTTTTATCGACCATGGCATGGGCATCGTCATTGGCGAAACCGCTGAAATCGGCGATGACGTCACCATCTATCAAGGCGTGACCCTTGGCGGCACCAGCTGGAACAAGGGGAAGCGTCACCCGACACTGGGTGATGGAGTGGTAGTGGGGGCCGGCGCGAAGGTGCTGGGTCCGTTCACGGTCGGCGCTGGCGCCAAGGTCGGCTCCAATGCCGTGGTGACCAAAGAGGTGCCGCCGGGCGCCACGGTGGTGGGCATTCCGGGGCGGATCATCGTCAAATCCGATGATGAAGCCGATGCCAAGCGCAAAGCGATGGCCGAGAAGATCGGTTTCGATGCCTATGGCGTGAGCGGTGACATGCCGGACCCGGTGGCGCGTGCCATTGGCCAGTTGCTCGATCATCTGCAGGCGGTGGATGGTCGTCTGGAAGGGATGTGTGGGGCGCTGAAGGATCTGGGCAGCAATTATTGTGCGAAAGATCTGCCTGAGCTGCGCGAAGAAGACTTCGCCTGCGTCAAGGGCAAGGACGAATCCACGACGCATTGACGCTCTTGCAGGGCTGCTGCCGGCCGGTGTGCCATTAAGCCGCAGACCCTGCTATCATTCGCGCGCTCTTTTGCGGGTAAACCCGACTAAAGCACTAGGTCTTATAGTTGACTTAAATGCTCGGGAATTGCATACTCCCGCCCATTCCGAACTCCGTGGTAATTGTCCATGCGACTGACTACAAAAGGCCGATACGCCGTGACCGCCATGCTTGATCTGGCGTTGCACGCGCAGCACGGGCCCGTGTCCCTGGCCGATATCTCCGAGCGCCAAGGCATCTCCCTGTCCTATCTCGAACAGCTTTTCGCCAAGCTGCGCCGCAGCAACCTGGTTTCCAGTGTTCGCGGTCCGGGCGGTGGCTATCAGTTGTCCCGCGACATGCAGGGCATCCAGGTTGCCCAGGTGATCGATGCGGTGAACGAATCGGTCGATGCAACAAAATGCCAGGGCCAGGGCGATTGCCATTCCGGCGACACCTGCCTGACCCATCACCTGTGGTGCGACCTGAGCCTGCAGATTCACGAATTTCTCAGCGGTATCAGCTTGGCCGACCTCGTAACTCGCCGTGAGGTGCAGGAAGTGGCCCAGCGTCAGGATCAGCGTCGTTGCAATGGCAAGGCGCCGCGCCTGGACAAGATTGAAGCGTCCGCCGTCGAATGACAGCCAGAGAGCTAGCGGCACGCCAGCCAGCCTGATTTAGGAGATAGTCCATGAAATTGCCGATTTACCTTGATTACTCTGCGACCACCCCGGTCGATCCGCGCGTTGCGCAAAAGATGAGTGAATGCCTGCTGGTCGACGGAAACTTCGGTAACCCGGCGTCCCGTTCCCACGTGTTCGGCTGGAAGGCCGAAGAGTCCGTCGAAAACGCTCGTCGTCAGGTGGCCGATCTGGTCAACGCCGACCCGCGCGAAATCGTCTGGACCTCCGGTGCCACCGAGTCCGACAACCTGGCAATCAAGGGTGCGGCACATTTCTACGCCTCCAAGGGCAAGCACCTGATCACCTCCAAGATCGAGCACAAGGCTGTCCTCGACACCATGCGCCAACTGGAGCGCGAAGGTTTCGAAGTGACCTACCTCGAGCCGACCGAAGACGGTCTGATCACACCGGCCATGATCGAAGCCGCGCTGCGCGAAGACACCATCCTGGTGTCGGTGATGCACGTGAACAACGAAATCGGCACGGTCAACGACATCGCCGCCATCGGCGAGCTGACCCGTTCGAAAGGCATTCTGTTCCACGTCGACGCCGCTCAGTCCACCGGCAAGGTCGAAATCGACCTGCAGAAGCTGAAAGTCGACATGATGTCGTTCTCTGCCCACAAGACCTACGGTCCTAAAGGCATCGGCGCGCTGTACGTCAGCCGCAAGCCGCGTGTGCGCATCGAAGCGACCATGCACGGCGGCGGTCACGAGCGTGGCATGCGTTCCGGCACCCTGGCGACCCACCAGATCGTCGGCATGGGCGAAGCGTTCCGTGTAGCCAAGGAAGACATGGCTGCCGAAAACGTGCGCATCAAAGCGTTGAGCGACCGCTTCTACAAGCAGGTCGAGCATCTGGAAGAGCTGTACGTCAACGGCAGCCTGACTGCCCGCGTTCCGCACAACCTGAACCTGAGCTTCAACTACGTTGAAGGCGAGTCGCTGATCATGGCGCTCAAGGATCTGGCGGTTTCGTCCGGTTCGGCTTGCACCTCGGCCTCCCTGGAGCCTTCGTACGTGCTGCGCGCCCTGGGCCGCAACGACGAACTGGCGCACAGCTCGATCCGCTTCACCTTCGGCCGTTTCACCACCGAAGAAGAAATCGATTACGCCGCGCAGAAAGTCTGCGAGGCCGTTACCAAGCTGCGCGCTCTGTCGCCGCTGTGGGACATGTACAAAGACGGCGTCGATATCTCGAAGATCGAGTGGGCGGCACACTAAACATAGAAGCCGCCGGATACGGATCCTGTAGCGACGCGGCGGTTTGCGCAGCGCAGTTGCAGGGTCTCAAGAGCGGCCCTGATGAGTGAGGATTGAGAATCATGGCTTACAGCGAAAAGGTCATCGACCACTACGAAAACCCGCGTAACGTCGGCAAGATGGACGCGGAAGATCCAGATGTCGGCACCGGCATGGTCGGCGCTCCGGCGTGCGGCGACGTGATGCGTCTGCAGATCAAGGTCAACGACCAGGGCGTTATCGAAGACGCCAAGTTCAAGACCTACGGTTGCGGTTCGGCTATCGCTTCCAGCTCCCTCGCCACCGAGTGGATGAAGGGCAAGACCCTGGATGAAGCGGAAACCATCAAGAACACCCAACTGGCCGAAGAACTGGCCCTGCCGCCAGTGAAAATCCACTGCTCGGTACTCGCTGAGGACGCCATCAAGGCGGCCGTTCGCGACTACAAGCAGAAGAAAGGCTTGATCTAAGCATTGGGCGACGAGTAAGGAGTCAACGATGGCTATCAGCATGACAGAAGCGGCTGCTCGACACGTGCGACGCTCCCTCGACGGGCGCGGCAAGGGTGAAGGGATTCGTCTGGGTGTTCGCACCACGGGCTGTTCCGGCCTTGCCTACGTGCTGGAGTTTGTCGACGAGGTAGTTGCAGAAGATCAGGTGTTCGAGAGTCACGGCGAAAAAGTGATTATCGACCCCAAGAGCCTGGCTTACCTCGACGGCACCGAGCTCGATTTCGTCAAGGAAGGGTTGAACGAAGGCTTCAAGTTCAACAATCCCAACGTGCGCGGTGAGTGTGGCTGCGGCGAAAGCTTCAACATCTGAGGCTGGTCGTGGGAACTCCTTGTCATTTCGCTTTATTCGAGCTGCAACCGGGCTTTCGTCTGGATCTCGAGCAACTGGCCACGCGCTATCGCGAGCTGGCGCGCGGCGTTCATCCGGATCGTTTTGCCGACGCTTCCGAGCGTGAGCAGCGCTCGGCGCTCGAGCAGTCCGCTCGGCTCAACGATGCCTATCAGACGCTCAAGAGCCCGGCCCAGCGTGCACGTTACCTGCTGACGATCAGCGGTCATGAAGTGCCGATGGAAGTCACGGTCCACGATCCCGAGTTTCTTCTGCAGCAGATGCAATGGCGCGAAGAGCTCGAAGATCTGCAGGACAGTGCCGACCTGGCGGGTGTCGCGACCTTCAAGCGTCGCCTGAAAGTCGCCCAGGAGCAGCTGAACGAAAGCTTCGCAGCCTGTTGGGATGATGCAGCGCAACGTGAACAGGCCGAACGCCTGATGCGGCGCATGCAGTTCCTCGACAAGCTCACCTACGAAGTGCGCCAGTTAGAAGAGCGCCTCGACGATTAACCCAGTGCCGCTCCGGTCGCACGCCTGATATACAGATAAGTCCTGATCACGATGGCCCTACTGCAGATCGCCGAACCCGGCCAAAGTCCTCAACCGCACCAGCGTCGTCTGGCTGTGGGGATCGACTTGGGCACTACCAATTCGCTGGTCGCTGCGTTGCGCAGTGGTCTTTCCGAGCCGCTGGCCGATGCCGAAGGGCGGGTCATCCTGCCTTCCGCCGTGCGTTATCACGCCGATCGCGTCGAAGTCGGCGAGTCGGCCAAACTGGCCGCATCCTCCGATCCCCTGAATACCGTGTTGTCGGTCAAACGCCTGATGGGTCGTGGTCTGTCCGACGTCAAGCAACTGGGCGATCAGCTGCCGTACCGCTTTGTTGGCGGCGAATCGCACATGCCGTTCATCGACACCGTGCAGGGCCCGAAAAGCCCGGTCGAAGTGTCCGCCGATATCCTCAAGGTGTTGCGTCAGCGCGCCGAGGCAACCCTTGGCGGTGAACTGGTCGGCGCGGTGATTACCGTTCCTGCCTATTTCGACGACGCTCAGCGCCAGGCTACGAAGGATGCGGCAAAACTCGCCGGTCTGAACGTACTGCGCCTGCTCAACGAGCCGACCGCCGCTGCGGTGGCTTATGGTCTGGATCAGCATGCCGAAGGCCTGGTCGCCATTTATGACCTGGGCGGCGGTACTTTTGATATTTCGATTCTGCGCCTGACCGGCGGTGTCTTCGAAGTTCTGGCAACTGGCGGCGACAGCGCGCTGGGTGGCGATGACTTTGATCACGCGATTGCCGGCTGGATCATCGAGAGCGCGGGCCTATCCGCCGATCTCGATCCGGGTGCGCAGCGCAATCTGCTGCAAACCGCCTGCGCGGCCAAAGAAGCCCTGACGAATGCCGACAGTGTTGAAGTTGCTTATGGTGACTGGAAAGCACAGCTGACCCGCGAAGCCTTCGACGCACTGATCGAGCCGATGGTTGCCCGCAGCCTGAAAGCCTGCCGCCGTGCCGTTCGCGACTCCGGTGTCGAGCTGGAAGACGTGCATGCCGTGGTCATGGTGGGTGGTTCGACCCGCGTTCCACGTGTTCGCGAAGCTGTCGCCGAAGCCTTCGGCCGTCAGCCGCTGACCGAAATCGACCCGGATCAGGTGGTGGCCATCGGTGCCGCGATCCAGGCCGATACACTGGCCGGCAACAAGCGCGATGGTGGCGAACTGCTGCTGCTCGACGTGATTCCGCTGTCCCTGGGGCTGGAAACCATGGGCGGCCTGATGGAGAAGGTGATTCCGCGCAACACCACGATTCCTGTTGCCCGCGCCCAGGACTTCACCACTTATAAAGACGGCCAGTCGGCCATGGCGATCCATGTGTTGCAGGGCGAGCGCGAGCTGATCAGCGACTGCCGCTCCCTGGCGCGCTTCGAATTGCGCGGCATTCCGGCAATGGTCGCCGGTGCAGCCAAGATTCGCGTGACCTTCCAGGTCGATGCCGATGGTCTGCTCAGCGTCTCTGCCCGTGAACTGGGTTCGGGCGTTGAAGCGAGCATCCAGGTCAAGCCGTCCTACGGTCTGACCGACGGTGAAATCGCCAAGATGCTCAAGGATTCGTTCCAGCACGCCAATGACGACAAGGTCGCTCGCGTCCTGCGGGAGCAGCAAGTCGATGCCCAGCGCCTGATCGAAGCGGTGCAGGGCGCTCTGGAGGCGGATGGCGAGCGTTTGCTCGACGCCGAAGAGCGCATGGTCATCGATTTGCAGGTGCAGGAACTGACCGAACTGATGAAAGGTACCGATGGTTACGCCATCGAGCAGCAGACCAAGCGTCTGTCGCAAGTGACCGATGCTTTTGCTGCCCGTCGTATGGATCAGACGGTGAAAGCCGCTCTGTCGGGGCGCAACCTGAATGAAATCGAGGATATCTGATGCCGCAGGTCATTTTTCTGCCCCACGAGAAGTTCTGCCCTGAAGGCATGGTGGTCGAGGCTGAGCCCGGCACATCGATTCTCGAGCTGGCCCACGAACACCACATCGAGATGGAAAGCGCCTGCGGCGGCGTCTGCGCCTGCACCACCTGTCACTGCATCATCCGCGAGGGTTTCGACTCGCTGGAAGAAGCTGACGAGTTGGAGGAAGATTTCCTCGATCGTGCCTGGGGTCTGGAGGCGCAGTCGCGTCTGGCCTGTCAGGCCATCGTCGGCGAGGAAGACCTCACCGTCGAGATTCCGAAATATTCGCTTAACCATGCGGCCGAAGCGCCGCACTGACTGGTAAGACTGTCATGAGCTACGGTTGGAATGATGTTCAACGTATTGCAGAAGAATTGGCTGAGGCCAAGCCGGGTGTAGATCCGTATTCTGTCAATTTCGTCGAGTTGCAGCAGTGGATCAAGGAGCTGCCTGACTTCGACGCTAACTCTGGCCGGGTCGGCGAGAAGGTGTTGGAAGCGGTTCAGCAGCTCTGGAATGATGAAATAGACTGATCATCCTTGCAGGTTAGGCAATACCCAAGAACCCGCGTATAATTCGCGGGTTTAATTTTTCGCAAATTACCGTTTCTGGAGTTACACCATGGCTGTTCAACGTACTTTCTCCATCATCAAGCCTGACGCCGTTGCAAAAGGCGCTGCCGGCGAAATCGTTACCCGTTTCGAAAAGGCTGGTCTGAAAGTGGTCGCTTCGAAAATGAAGCAACTGTCCAAAGCCGAAGCTGAAGGCTTCTACGCTGAGCACAAAGAGCGCGGTTTCTTCGGTGACCTGGTTGCTTTCATGATTTCCGGTCCGGTTGTTGTTCAGGTTCTGGAAGGCGAAAACGCCATCGCTCGCAACCGTGAGCTGATGGGCGCTACCAACCCTAAAGAAGCTGCTGCCGGCACCATCCGTGCTGACTTCGCTGAATCGATCGACGCCAACGCCGTTCACGGTTCGGACTCCGAAGCCGCTGCCGCTCGCGAAATCTCGTACTTCTTCGCAGCTACTGAAGTAACCACTCGCTAAGCATTGGCTTAAGAGTGAAGGTGAATCCATGACTACATCGACTGTTAAAACCAACCTGCTGGGTCTGACCCAGCCGGAAATGGAAAAATTCTTCGACTCAATCGGGGAGAAGCGTTTCCGTGCCGGTCAGGTAATGAAATGGATTCACCACTTTGGCGTCGATGATTTCGACGCCATGACGAACGTCAGCAAGGCCTTGCGCGAAAAGCTCAAGGCTGTTGCTGAAGTTCGCGGTCCCGAAGTGGTCAGCGAGGACATTTCCAGCGACGGCACCCGCAAGTGGGTGGTGCGCGTGGCGTCCGGCAGCTGTGTCGAGACCGTTTACATTCCCCAGGGCAAACGCGGCACTCTGTGCGTTTCGTCCCAGGCAGGCTGTGCCCTGGACTGCAGTTTCTGCTCCACCGGCAAGCAAGGCTTCAACAGCAACCTCACCGCCGCCGAAGTCATCGGCCAGGTGTGGATTGCCAACAAATCCTTCGGCAGTGTTCCGGCCACCATCGACCGCGCCATCACCAACGTGGTGATGATGGGCATGGGCGAACCGCTGCTGAACTTCGACAACGTCGTGGCCGCCATGCATCTGATGATGGATGACCTGGGCTACGGGATCTCCAAGCGCCGCGTGACCCTGTCCACGTCGGGTGTGGTGCCGATGATCGATGAGCTGGCCAAGCACATCGACGTATCCCTGGCGTTGTCCCTGCACGCACCGAATGACGCATTGCGTAACCAATTGGTGCCGATCAACAAGAAATATCCGCTTAAGATGCTCCTCGATTCGTGTGTGCGCTACATGTCCGCCCTGGGCGAGAAACGTGTGCTGACCATCGAGTACACCTTGCTCAAGGACGTCAACGACAAGCTTGAGCACGCCGTGGAAATGATCGAGCTGCTCAAGGATATTCCCTGCAAGATCAATCTGATTCCGTTCAACCCGTTCCCGCATTCCGGTTACGAACGGCCGAGCAACAACGCGATTCGCCGGTTCCAGGATCAACTGCATCAGGCAGGCTATAACGTGACCGTGCGCACCACCCGTGGTGAAGACATCGACGCGGCTTGCGGTCAATTGGTAGGGCAGGTGCTGGATCGCACCCGTCGCAGCGAACGTTACATCGCCGTACGCGAATTGAGCGCCGACAGCGATCTGGCACAGAACGCCGCGAACACTAACTAAGAGAGGATCTCTATGTCCCTGCGCTTTGCGCTGCTGTTGCTGTTGGCCAGCCTGTGTGCTGGCTGTGTCCTGTCGGGCGATTACAACCCGATGAAGACCAGCAAGGGCCGCGACGAAGCGCGGGCTGCCTACGTGCAGCTGGGGCTGGGATACTTGCAGCAAGGCATGACCGAGCGGGCCAAGGTGCCCTTGAAAAAGGCCCTTGAGCTGGACGGTTCCGATCCCGACGCCAATGCCGCCCTTGGGCTGGTCTTTCAGTCCGAGATGGAGCCGAAGCTGGCCGACGAACACTTTCGCAAGGCACTGTCCTCCCGTCCCGTCGATGCCCGCATCCTCAACAATTACGGCAGTTTTCTCTACGAAGAGCAGCGTTACAAGGAAGCCTACGAGCGTTTTGAACAGGCCGCCGCCGATACCCTGTATCCTGAGCGTTCGCGCGTGTTCGAGAACCTCGGCATGACGGCGTCCAAGCTTGGCCAGCGTGATCTGGCCCAGCAGCAACTGGAAAAAGCATTGCGTTTGAACCGTCAGCAACCACGGGCATTGCTGGAAATGGCTGAGTTGTCATTCGAAGACAGGCATTATGTGCCCGCACGTGACTATTACGACCGTTTCAGCCAGCTGTCCGAGCAAAATGCACGTAGTCTGTTGCTCGCGGTTCGGTTGGCAAAAGTGTTTGAAGATCGCGACAAGGCCGCCAGTGCGGGCCTGCAATTAAAACGACTCTATCCCGGTACGCCGGAATATCAGCAATACCTGTCGGAGCAATGATGAAAGCGGCGCATCCCGAAGTTGTAGCAGCGAATCGCGTTAACCCCGGTGAGACCTTGCGCCAGGCCCGCGAAAGCAATGGCTGGTCGCTGGCCGAAGTGGCCCTCAAGCTCAACCTCACCGTGACTTCCCTGACCAACCTCGAAGCCGGTGCGTTCGACAAGCTGCCGGGGCATACCTTCGCTCGCGGCTATATTCGCGCCTATGCCAAATTGCTCGGCATGGATCAGGCGGTCCTGGTCCAGCAGTTCGACCAGTCCACCGGCACCGACTCCCAGGGCAGCAATGTCCATGCGCTGGGCCGGATCGAAGAGCCGGTTCGTGTTTCCCACACCATTTTGCGGATCGTCAGCCTGTTGCTGCTGATCGCGGTCATCGGCGGCGGTTTTGTCTGGTGGCAGGATCAGACCTCGCTGCGCACCAAGGATCTGACCAGTCTGGCCCCGGAGCACGTTGAAGTCGAAGGCGCCGATGGCACCACGCAGATTCATCCGATCGACGAGCCGGAAGACCAGGCCGTTACCGAAAGTCAGACCGAGGGCGCGACGGCGCTGGCACTGCCCCAGTCGGAAACCGCTGCCGAGTCGACCGGTGCCGAGCCCGTCGTTCCGGCTGCCGCACCGGCCGTACCTGCTGCCCCGGCGGCGACGCCAGCTGCTCCGGCTCATGCCCCGGCCCCGGTTGTCGCCACGCCGGCTGCACCGGCTCCTAATGTTCCGGCGACTCCGGCACCGACCGTCACCGCACCCGTTGTCCCGGCCACCCCGGCACCCACCGCAGAAACCACTGCCCCGGCAGCAGGCGAAGGCCAGGTGCAACTGCAGTTCACCGCTGATTGCTGGGCACAGGTCACCGATGGTCGCGGCAAGGTTCTGTTCAGCGGTCTGAAACATAAAGGCGACAGCGTCTCCGTGGCAGGCAAGCCACCGCTGGCCGTGCGTCTGGGGGTTGCCCGGGCTGCGCAGGTCAGCTACAACGGCCAGCCGGTCGATGTCGCTCCGTTCACCAGTGGCGAGACTGCTCGCCTGAAGTTGGGTCAATAAGTCATGCACGGCGAATCTCCAATCAAACGTCGCGAATCGCGCAAGATCTGGGTCGGTAACGTGCCTGTGGGCGGCGATGCACCTATCGCGGTGCAGAGCATGACCAACAGCGACACCAACGATGTCGCTGCCACCGTCGCCCAGATCAACCGTCTGGAAGCCGCTGGTGTCGACATCGTTCGCGTATCGGTGCCGGACATGGACGCCGCCGAGGCGTTCGGCAAGATCAAGCAACTGGTCAAGGTGCCGCTGGTTGCCGACATCCACTTCGACTACAAGATCGCTTTGCGCGTGGCCGAACTGGGTGTGGACTGCCTGCGCATCAACCCGGGCAACATCGGTCGCGAAGACCGCGTGCGTGCGGTGGTCGATGCCGCCCGTGACCGGGGGATTCCGATCCGCATCGGCGTCAATGCCGGTTCCCTGGAAAAAGACCTGCAGAAGAAATATGGCGAACCGACCCCGGCCGCGCTGGTCGAGTCCGCACTGCGTCACGTCGAACACCTCGAACGCCTGAATTTCCAGGACTTCAAGGTCAGCGTGAAGGCCTCCGACGTGTTCATGGCCGTTGAAGCCTACCGCCTGCTGGCGAAGGAAATCGTCCAGCCGCTGCACCTGGGCATCACCGAAGCCGGTGGATTGCGCTCCGGTACAGTGAAATCCGCCGTGGGCCTAGGTATGCTGCTCGCCGAGGGGATTGGCGATACCATCCGCATCTCGCTGGCGGCCGATCCGGTCGAGGAAGTGAAGGTCGGTTACGACATCCTCAAGTCTTTGCATCTGCGTTCCCGTGGCATCAACTTCATCGCCTGCCCGAGCTGCTCGCGGCAGAACTTCGATGTGGTCAAGACCATGAACGAGCTGGAAGGGCGCCTTGAAGACCTGCTGGTGCCGCTGGATGTTGCGGTGATCGGTTGCGTGGTCAACGGCCCCGGCGAAGCCAAGGAAGCCCATATCGGCTTGACCGGCGGTACGCCGAACCTGATTTACATCGACGGCAAGCCGTCGCAGAAACTGACGAATGACAATCTGGTGGACGAGCTGGAAAAGCTGATCCGCGAGAAAGCGGCCGAGAAGGTCGAAGCCGACGCAGCGGTCATCGCGCGCGGCTGATCGAACGAATTAAGGAATTTCTGTGAGCAAGTCCCTGCAAGCCATTCGTGGCATGAACGACATCCTGCCGGAACAGACCCCGGTATGGCGCTACTTCGAAGGCACCGTTTCGCGTTTGCTGGATAACTACGGTTACAAGCAGATCCGCATGCCGATCGTCGAATTCACCGAGCTGTTCAAGCGCTCGATCGGCGAAGTGACCGACATCGTCGAAAAAGAGATGTACACCTTCGACGACCGCAACGGCGACTCCCTGACCCTGCGTCCGGAAGGCACCGCTGCGTGCGTGCGTGCCGTGCTCGAGCATGGCATCACCGGCGGTGGCCAGGTGCAGAAACTCTGGTACATCGGTCCGATGTTCCGTCACGAGCGTCCGCAGAAAGGCCGTTATCGCCAGTTCCACCAGATCGGTCTGGAAGTCTTCAACCTCGACGGTCCGGACATCGACGCCGAATTGATCATCATGACCTGGCGCCTGTGGGGCGAGCTGGGCATCCGTGATGCGGTCAAGCTCGAACTCAACAGCCTGGGTACCAGCGAGTCCCGTGGCCGTTATCGTGAAGCGCTGGTCGAGTACCTCTCGGCGCACCATGACAAACTGGACGAAGACAGCCAGCGTCGCCTGAAAACCAACCCGCTGCGCGTGCTCGACACCAAAAATGCCGACACCCAGGCGGTGCTGGTCGATGCGCCGAAAATGGCGGATTACCTGGATGAAGAGTCCCGTGCTCACTTCGAAGGTCTGAAGGCCCGTCTGGATGCTGTCGGCATTCCTTACGTGCTCAACCCGAAACTGGTACGCGGTCTCGATTACTACAGCAAAACCGTATTCGAATGGGTCACCGACAAGCTCGGCGCCCAGGGCACCGTGTGCGCGGGCGGCCGTTACGACGGTCTGGTCGAGCAGATGGGCGGCAAGCCGACTCCGGGCGTCGGGTTCGCCATGGGCATCGAGCGCCTGGTGCTGATGCTGGAAACCCTGGAGCAGATCCCGCAAGAACTCGCCCGTCAGGTTGACGTCTACCTCTGCGCCTTCGGCGAAGAGGCAGAGCTGGCCGGTCTGGCCCTGGCCGAGCGTGTACGCGACCAGTTGCCGAACCTGCGCCTGCAGGTCAATGCCGGTGCCGGCAGCTTCAAGAGCCAGTTCAAGAAAGCCGACAAGAGCGGTGCGCTGTTCGCACTGATCCTCGGTGACGACGAAATGGCCCAGCAAGTGGTAGGTTTCAAACCCCTGCGTGGCCAGGGCGAACAACAAAGCATTGCCTGGGATGCGCTTGCCGCTCACCTGGCCACCTGCGTCGTGCAGGGTTGAAGCTGTTTAAACAGCCGATTTAGCGATTAAGGAGTATTGGGGTGTCGAGTACCGAAGACGAACAGTTGGCGGATTTGAAGGACTGGTGGACACGCAACGGCAAACCTCTGGTCACTGGCGGCCTGTTGGCGCTGGTCATCGTGTTCGGCTGGCAGGCATTTCACAAGTATCAGAGCAACCAGTCGCAAGGCGCCTCGGTGCTCTATCAGCAATTGCTGGAAACCACGCTGACCCCGGACGGCAAGCCTGACGCTGCGCGCGTTGCGGATCTGGCCGGCAAGCTCAACAGCGAGTTCGGCGGTACTGCCTACGCGCAGTACGGCAGCCTGTTCGTGGCCAAGGTTGCGGTCGACAGCGGCAAGCTGGACGACGCGGCGACCGAACTGAAAGCCATCGTTGCCAAGCCGGCCAACGCGGCGCTGGGCGAAATCGCCCGTCAGCGTCTGGCGCAGGTGCTGGGTGCACAGAACAAGGCGGATGAAGCCCTGAAACTGCTTGAAGGCGATGCCGACAAGTCGTTCCTGGCGACTCGCGAAGAACTCAAGGGCGACCTGCTGGTACAGCTGGGCCGCACTGACGAAGCGAACGCGGCGTATCAAAAAGCCAAGGCGGCACTGTCGGATGAAGCGGCAGTCGGCGGCCTTCAAATCAAGCTGGACGACCTGGCCAAAGGGGATGCGTGACGTGATCGGTTGGAAGCATGCAGCATTGCTGGCTCTGGCCATTCTGGCCACGGGTTGCAGCAGCAACAGCACAAAAGAACTGCCACCAGCCGAACTGACTTCCTTCAAGGAAGAAGTGGTTCTGCACAAAGTGTGGAGCCGTTCGATCGGTGACGGTCAGGGCGAAACCTACAACATGCTGGTGCCGGCGATCGATGGTGACACCATCTACGCCGCCGACGTGACCGGCATCGTGATGGCCATGGATCGCAGCAACGGCGACGTGAAGTGGAAGAAAGAACTGGATGTGCCTGTCTCCGGCGCCGTCGGCGTGGGTTACGGTCTGGTTCTGGTCGGCACGCTGCGTGGCGACGTGATCGCTCTCGACACCATCAACGGTGAAGAGAAGTGGCGCGCTCGCGTGACCAGTGAAGTATTGGCGCCACCAGCCAGCAACGGCGACATCGTGGTCGTGCAGACCCAGGACGATCGTCTGATCGGTCTGGATGCATCCACCGGTCACCAGCGCTGGGTGTATGACAGCACCCCGGCCGTACTGACCCTGCGTGGCACCAGTGCACCGCTCGCGACCAACCGCCTCGCGGTGGCTGGCCTGTCGACCGGTAAAGTGGTCGCTCTGGACATTTCCAACGGCGTGCCGGTCTGGGAACAACGGATCGCGATTCCACAAGGTCGTTCGGAACTGGAGCGCGTGGTCGACATCGACGGCGGTCTGCTGCTGTCCGGCGGCACACTGTACGTTGCCAGCTATCAGGGTCGCGTTGCGGCACTGGACCTGGAAAGCGGCCGTCAACTGTGGCAGCGCGATGCGTCGAGCTACGCCGGTATCGCCCAGGGTTTCGGCAACGTCTACGTGAGCCTGTCTTCGGGCACCGTTGAAGGCGTCGACGAGCGTTCGACCACTGCACTGTGGACCAACGACTCGCTGGCCCGCCGTCAACTGTCGGCTCCGGAAGTGTTCTCCAGCTACGTTGCAGTCGGTGACCTGGAAGGTTACCTGCATCTGCTGAGTCAGGTGGACGGCCGTTTCGTCGGCCGCGAGCGCATCGACAGCGACGGCCTGCGTGCCCGTCCGCTGGTGGTGGGTGACACGATTTACGTGTATGGCAACAGCGGCAAACTGGAAGCCCTGACCATCAAGTAATGGTTTGACTATGCTTGGGGTTGATCCCCAAGCGGCCCTGCTCCGGCAGGGTTTGCAACACCCATGGGTGTTGCCCCGAGCACCAGCCGCTGCCTCGCAGCGGCTTTTGTATTTTCTGAAATAACGAAGTGGAGAGCCGCATGGTTCCCGTAATCGCCCTGGTGGGCCGACCGAACGTCGGCAAGTCCACCTTGTTCAACCGCCTGACCAGGACTCGCGACGCCATCGTCGGCGACTTGTCCGGTCTGACCCGTGATCGCCAGTACGGTGAGGCCAAGTGGCAAGGGCGTTCCTACATTCTGATCGACACCGGCGGTATCTCCGGCGACGAACATGGTATGGACGAAAAAATGGCCGAGCAGTCGCTGCTGGCCATCGAAGAAGCGGATGTCGTTCTGTTCCTGGTAGATGCCAAGGCCGGTTTCACCGCCGCCGACCAGATGATCGGCGAACACCTGCGCAAGCGTAACAAGCGTTCCTACGTGGTCGCCAACAAGGTCGACAACATCGATCCGGAAATGGCCCGCGCCGAATTCGCGCCGATGGGCATGGGCGATGCGATCCCGATTGCCGGCGCCCATGGTCGCGGCATCACTCAATTGCTGGAAATCGCCCTGAGCGAATTCCCGAAAGATGAGGACGAGCCACAGGAAGGCGAGGAGCAGGAGGAAGTCGCCGAAGGCGAGGAAGCCAAGCGCATTCCAGGCCCGAGCGAAAAGGACGGCATCAAGATCGCCATCATCGGCCGGCCGAACGTCGGCAAGTCGACGCTGGTCAACCGCATGCTGGGTGAAGAGCGGGTGATCGTCTACGACCAGCCGGGCACCACCCGCGACAGTATCTACATCCCGTTCGAGCGTAACGACGAGAAGTACACACTGATCGACACTGCCGGTGTGCGCAAGCGCGGCAAGATCCACGAAGAAGTCGAAAAGTTCTCCGTGGTCAAAACCCTGCAGGCGATCAAAGACGCCAACGTGGTGATCTTCGTGATGGACGCCCGCGAAGGTGTGGTCGATCACGACCTCAACCTGCTGGGCTTTGCCCTTGAGTCCGGCCGTGCGTTGGTCATTGCGCTGAACAAGTGGGATGGCATGACACCGGGCGAGCGTGACTATGTGAAGACCGAACTGGAACGCCGGTTGTTCTTCGTCGACTTCGCCGACATCCACTTCATCTCGGCGCTGCACGGTACCGGCGTGGGCAACCTCTACGCTTCGGTGCAGAACTCGTTCAAGTCGGCGGTCACCCGCTGGCCGACCAGCCGCCTGACCCAGATCCTCGAAGACGCGGTCAGCGAGCACCAGCCACCGATGGTCAACGGCCGCCGGATCAAGCTGCGTTATGCCCACCTTGGTGGCGCCAACCCGCCGCTGATCGTGATCCACGGCAACCAGATCGAGAAAGTGCCGAATTCGTACGTGCGCTATCTGGAAAACACTTACCGTCGTGTGCTCAAGCTGGTCGGTACGCCGATCCGCATCGAGTTCAAGGGCGGCGAGAACCCGTACGAAGGCAACAAGAACACGCTGACCGACCGCCAGGTCAACAAGAAGCGTCGTTTGATGTCGCACAACAAGAAGGCCAGCAAGAAGCGCCGCGACAAGCGCTGATCCCGGTCATCAAGAGAGAAGGGCGCCGTCTGGCGCCCTTTTTTTATGGGCGCCGGATGGGCTATCCTCGGGCTCTCCCGCGCCGTCGTCAGTGCCGGGGCAGAGCAGGGAACCCCGATGATCAACAGCAAGCTGCCGAATGTCGGCATCACTATTTTCACGCAGATGTCTCAGCTCGCGGCACAGACCGGAGCCATCAACCTGTCCCAGGGTTTTCCCGATTTCGACGGCCCGCAGTCGCTGCGCGATGCGGTCGGTCGGCACATCGCCAGCGGCCATAACCAGTATTCGCCCATGACCGGCCTGCCGGCCCTGCGCCAGCAGATTACGGCGAAGATCGCCCGCAGCTATGGCGTGAATGTCGATGCCGATCACGAGGTGACCGTCACCCCCGGCGCAACCCAGGCGATCTTCTGTGCGATCCAGGCGGTTATCCACAGCGGCGATGAAGTCATCGTGTTCGACCCGGCCTATGACAGTTATGAGCCGTCGGTGGAGCTGGCCGGCGGGCGCTGCGTGCATGTGCAACTCGGTCTGGAGGATTTCTCCATCGACTTCGACAAGCTCGGTGCAGCGCTGAGCCCGCGCACGCGGATGATCATCCTCAACACCCCGCACAACCCCAGCGGCGCGCTGATCAGTCGCGCAGAGCTGGACCAGTTGGCGTCACTGATCCGTGATCGCGACATCTATGTGATCAGCGACGAAGTCTACGAACACCTGGTGTACGACGGCGTTCCGCATGTGAGCGTGCTGGCCCATGAAGAGCTGTATCAGCGCGCATTCGTGGTCAGCTCGTTCGGCAAGACCTATCACGTCACCGGCTGGAAAACCGGTTACGTCGTGGCGCCGCCAGCGCTGACTGCCGAGCTGCGCAAAGTGCACCAGTACGTCAGCTTCTGTGGCGTGACGCCGCTGCAATATGCGCTGGCCGATTACATGGCCGAGCATCCGGAACACGTCGAAGAGCTGCCGGGTTTCTATCAGGCCAAGCGCGATCTGTTCTGTGATCTGCTGGCGCCGTCGCGATTCAGCTTCACCCGGGTCACCGGCACTTATTTCCAACTGGTTGATTACTCACAGATCCGTCCCGACCTGAACGATGTCGAGATGGCGATGTGGATGACTCGCGAGCATGGTGTGGCGAGCATCCCGGTGTCGGTGTTCTACCAGAATCCACCTGAAGGCCAGCGCCTGGTGCGGCTGTGCTTCGCCAAACGCGAGGAGACGCTGCGGGAAGCGGCGGCAAAACTATGCGTGATTTGAGTGCTTTGCCCGATCTCAACCTGGCGCTGATCCAGACCAGCCTGGCCTGGCATGATCGTCAGGCCAACCTCGAGCATTTCGACGCTTTGCTGGAGCAGGCGCGCGGGGCGGATCTGATCATTCTGCCGGAAATGTTCACCACCGGATTCTCCATGGAGTCCGAAACCCTGGCCGAAGCCGAAAACGGTCCGACCAGCAAATGGATGAAGGCACAGGCGGCGAAGCTCAATGCGGTGATCACCGGCAGCGTGATCATCCAGGCCGCCGACGGCAGCCATCGCAATCGCCTGCTATGGGCGCGCCCTGACGGCGAAGTGTGGCATTACGACAAGCGCCATCTGTTCCGCATGGCCGGCGAGCACAATCACTACACGCCCGGCGAACGCCAGGTGCAGTTCGAACTCAAGGGCTGGCGCATCCGGCCGCTGATTTGCTACGACTTGCGTTTCCCGGTGTGGAGCCGCGATGCACAAGACACCGACCTGCTGCTGTACACCGCCAACTGGCCGGGGGCGCGGCGTCTGCACTGGAACCGTTTGCTGCCGGCGCGGGCGATTGAAAACCTGTGCTACGTGGCGGCGGTGAATCGTGTTGGCACCGACGGCAAGGGTTTTGCCTACACCGGCGACAGTCAGGTGCTGGACTTCCAGGGCGAGACCTTGCTGGCGGCGGGGGAGGCGGACGGGGTGTTCAAGGCTGTGCTGGAAGCTGCACCGCTGGCGGCTTACCGCGAGCGATTCCCGGCGAATCTGGATGCGGACACGTTCGAGTTCACCTGAGTTTTTGCGTTGTCTGTGCGGGCCCCATCGCGGGCAACATAAAGCCAGCAGGCATAAAAAAGGCCCCGGAGTTCGCACTCCGGGGCCTTTTGCATTTCAGCGGTAATTTACGCCGCTTTCGCTTCCGGCTGGCTCAGCGAGCGGTTCAGCGCGCTGAACAGGGCCTTGAAGCTGGCGGTGGTGATGTTTTCATCGATACCCACGCCGTGCACTGCACGTTCGCCATTCACACGCAGCTCGATGTAAGCCGCTGCCTTGGCGTTGGTGCCCGCGCCGATGGCGTGTTCGTTGTAGTCCATGATCTCCACCGGAATCGGCAGGCCGGCCACCAGTGCTTCCAGCGCGCCGTTGCCCTTGCCGCGCCAGTGCAGGTTGGTCTCGCCCTGGCCCTTGCTTGCCACTTCCACTTCGACGGCGCTGTGGCCGTTTTCTTCCTGCAGGCGATGGCTGACCAGCGCATACGGGGTGTTGGCTTGCAGGTACTCGGTGTGCAGCAGCGAGTGGATCTGCTGGGCAGTCATTTCCAGACCCAGACGATCGGTTTCACGCTGCACGACTTGGCTGAACTCGATCTGCATGCGGCGTGGCAGGCTGATGCCGTACTCCTGCTCCAGCAGGTAGGCGATACCGCCCTTGCCCGACTGGCTGTTGACGCGGATCACCGCCTCGTAGCTGCGGCCGATGTCGGCCGGGTCGATCGGCAGGTACGGCACTTCCCACAGAGTGTCCGGTTTCTGCTGAGCGAAGCCCTTGCGGATCGCGTCCTGGTGGGAGCCGGAGAACGCGGTGTGCACCAGGTCGCCGACGTACGGGTGACGTGGGTGTACCTGAATCTGGTTGCACTCTTCGACGACCTTGCGCACACCGTCGATGTCGGAGAAGTCCAGTTGCGGGTCGAGGCCCTGGGTGTACATGTTCAGTGCCACGGTCACGAGGTCGACGTTGCCGGTACGCTCGCCGTTGCCGAACAGGCAGCCTTCGACGCGGTCGGCACCGGCCATCAGGCCCAGCTCGGTGGCGGCCACACCGGTGCCACGGTCGTTGTGGGTGTGCAGGCTGATGATCACGCTGTCACGACGGTTGATGTTGCGGTGGAACCACTCGATCTGGTCGGCATAGACGTTCGGGGTCGCGCATTCAACGGTGGCCGGCAGGTTGAGGATGATCTTGTGCTCGGGCGTCGGGTTCCAGACCTCGATCACCGCGTCACAGACTTCCTTGGCAAATTCCAGCTCGGTGGCGCTGAAGGTTTCCGGCGAGTATTCGAAGGTCCACTCGGTGTCCGGCTGCATGGCGGCGTATTTGACGAACAGCTTGGCGGCGTTCACGGCGATGGCCTTGATGCCGTCCTTGTCCTGATTGAACACGATGCGACGGAAAGACGGGGAAGTGGCGTTGTACAGGTGAACGATCGCCTTTTTCGCCCCGCGCAGGGATTCGAAGGTGCGCTCGATCAGATCTTCACGGCCCTGGGTCAGCACTTGAATAGTGGTGTCGTCCGGGATGTGGCCGTCTTCGATCAGGGTACGCACGAAGTCGAAGTCGGTTTGCGAAGCGGCCGGGAACGACGCTTCGATTTCCTTCACGCCCACTTGCACCAGGGTTTTCCAGAAGCGCAGCTTTTTCACCGCGTCCATCGGCTCGATCAACGACTGGTTGCCGTCACGCAGGTCGGAGCTGCACCAGATCGGCGCGGCATCGATGGTTTTCGACGGCCAGGTGCGATCCGGCAGGTTGATCACAGGAAACGCGCGGTATTTCGAAGACGGGTCTTTGAGCATGCTCATCGGAAATTCCTTATTGTCTGGGCCGAAAAGAGGCGGCCTGCCGGTGGAACGAATGTTCGGAGAAGCTTGGGACGAGGCGCAGCGATTCAGCCCGGCAGTCGTGCGCTGACAAGGCACAGGCTGCGGTGCTGGCGAAGCTGAATAAGGGTGTGAGAGGTTTTCATGCCTTCAACCCTAACCGCGGGGGATGAGGATGGCAAGCAGTCGAAAAAAATTGAGAGGAATACCCGGAAAGCGCTTTTTTCCGAGATTTTATTCTTGATATGGCTGTTATTGTTGGCGGGGATTGCGCGGACCATTCGTCGCGCGCAATCCCCTCTGGAGGCGAATCAACCTGAAATCAAGGTTGAAATGCGCCGATAAAGATCGCCGGATCAACCCGGGCATCGTTCAGGCTGACGTTCCAGTGCATATGCGGCCCGGTCGCCCGACCTGTGGCACCCACCTTGCCCACCACTGCGCCGCGCGCCAGTTGCTGGCCGTTTTGCACATCGATCTTCGACATGTGGCAGAACATGCTGATGAAGCCCTGGCCGTGGTCGACGAACACGGTGTTGCCATTGAAGAAGTAATTGCCGATCAGGATCACCTTGCCCGCTGCCGGGGTCTTGATCGGTGTGCCGGCCGGCACCGCGAAGTCGAGGCCGGCGTGCGGATTGCGCTCTTCTCCGTTGAAGAACCGGCGCACACCGAACTTGCTCGACAGCGGTCCGTTGACCGGCTTGTCCAGCAACAGGTTACTCGGAGTGTTCGGGCTGAAGCTGCGGTAGGCCTTGATCTGCTCGGCCAGTTCACCCTCGATGCGCTTCAGGTTCGCCGGGTTCGGATTGACCTGCTGGGTGTTCTTCAGGGTGATGTGCTGTTCCGGGTACTTCTTGTTGCCGACGGTGAAGTTCAGGTTTCGGCCGCCGCTGCTGATTTGTTGAGCGCCGGGTTTGACGGTCAACGGAACGCCGACAATCGCCAGCCAGTTGTTCTGTTCCTTGACCACCAGCACCGGTTTGCCCTGATACGTGACTTTCGGTGCCTGCGCGGCAGTGCCCAGATCGACGACAGCCACGCCGCCCGGCACCGGTTTGTTCAGCAGGCGGGTGATGTAACTGTCGGCGTGGGCATTGAAGGTCAGGCACAGCAACAGCAGCGGAGCAAGAAAACGCGGCATGGATCAGTCCAGTAATGAGAGAGTGACGGGCGTCAGGTGGTTGTCCTCGACGCGCACTTGCAGTTCGCCTTCGCCCAGTCTGGCCTTCAGGCGTTGGCCGGTGTGGGTTTGTGCCGCGTCGCGGATCGCATTGCCACGCTCGTCGAGCAAAATGCTGTAGCCACGGCCGAGGGTCGCCAACGGACTGACCACGTGCAGGGTCTGCATCTGGCTTTGCAACTGCAGGCGCCGGCGTTTCAGGCCTTCGTTCATGGCGCGTGGCAGTCGTTCGGCGAGGCTGTCGAGACGCTGGCGCAGCAGCGCCAGTTGCCGGCCGGGATGTTGCCCGGCAAGGCGGGTTTCCAGACGAATCAGGTGTTCGCGGCGGGTATTGAGCTGGCGCTCGAACGCCCGGCGCATGCGCATGTCCAGATCATCCAGACGCTGTGCCTGCTGGCGCAGACGTTCGCCGGGATGGCGCAGACGGCGAGCCATGCCTTCAAGTCGCAGGCGGTCGCGCATCAAGCGGTCGCGCATGCGCATCACCAGTCGGCGATGCAGGCTTTCGACCTGACGGATCAGGTGGCTGGAATCCGGGGCGAGCAATTCGGCCGCCGCAGATGGCGTCGGTGCGCGAACGTCAGCCACAAAGTCGCTGATCGACACGTCGGTTTCGTGGCCGACGGCGCTCACTATCGGCGTCACGCAGGCATCCACCGCTCGGGCCACGGCTTCTTCGTTGAAGCACCAGAGGTCTTCCAGCGAACCGCCGCCACGCGCCAAAATCAGCGCATCGAAGCCCCGGGCATCCGCGAGTTTCAGGGCGCGGACGATCTGCGCCGTGGCCTCGCGGCCCTGAACGGCGGTGGGGATCAGGGTCAGCTTGACCTGCGGCGCACGGCGTCGGAACACGCTGATGATGTCGCGGATCACCGCGCCGGTCGGCGAACTGATGATGCCGATGTGTTGCGGATGGGCTGGCAGCGGTACTTTGCGCTCGGCACTGAACAGGCCTTCGGCACTGAGCTTTTCCTTCAAGGCATCGAAAGCCAGACGAAGGGCGCCGTCACCGGCAGGCTCCACGGTGTCGAGAATCAACTGATAGTCGCCACGCCCTTCGAACAGCGAGACCTTGCCGCGCACCTTGACCGCCAGACCATCCTTCAGCGCCTGACGCACCCGCGCAGCGTTCTGTCGGAACAGTGCGCAACGCACCTGCGCGCCGCTGTCCTTGAGCGTGAAGTACACGTGGCCGGACGCCGGGCGGGCGAGGTTGGAGATTTCGCCTTCGACCCAGATGTTGCTGAACACGTCTTCGAGCAACACCCGCGCGCGGCCGTTGAGCTGGCTGACGGTCA
Organism: Pseudomonas kribbensis; assembly: GCF_003352185.1. Lineage (GTDB taxonomy): Bacteria > Pseudomonadota > Gammaproteobacteria > Pseudomonadales > Pseudomonadaceae > Aquipseudomonas > Aquipseudomonas kribbensis. The sequence goes on along the minus strand of NZ_CP029608.1, from coordinate 5,127,292 downwards.
GGACTTCGCGGTCGAGGCCGAGTCTTGCAAAGGGATCTTTAATCATGGGGCGCAGTTTAAAGGCTTTCGCCGGTGAATGTCTGGAGGAAGTGTTGCACCAAAGGTGTGGGATTTTGCCGAAAGGCGAGGGCGACGGTGCTCTGGCAATCGCCGGTCAGTGGCAGAAATCTCACACCAGCGGGCGCGATGTCCTGCATCGATTCCGGCAGCAGAGCGATGCCGAATCCGGCCTGGATCAATTGCAGTTGCGTGGTCTTGCGCGACATCACCCGTGCAGCCTGGGGGAAGAAGCCGTGGCGCATGCACAGGTCAGCACACAAATAACTCAGCCCGCCGCGTTGCGGATGGGGGATGGAGATGAACGCTTCGTCCTTCAATTGCGCCAGATCGACTGCCTCCGCAAAGGCCAGTCGATGTTCCGCCGGCACGGCAAGCAGCAAGCGCTCGGTGTAGAGCGGAATAACTTGAACACCTTCGCGCTGGCGCAGCACCGGCAGACGCAGCAAGCCGATGTCGAGTCGCCCCTCGGCCAGTTCCTCGAGCTGTGATTCCGAGGAGAGCGTGCCGATGTCCAGCGAAACCCCGGGTTGCTGCTCCAGGTATGCGCTCATCTCGCGCAACAGTTGGCCGCTGATCGGTACGGTGCTGGAGTGACACACGCGCAAAGTACCGCGCTGGCCCTGGCCGATTTCCGTGGCCAGGGTGCTGGCCTTGTTCAATTCATTGAGCAGGTTTCTCGCCCGGGGCAAAAACGCTTCGCCGGCGGCGGTAAGCCGGGGCTGGCGTGCCGTGCGTTCGAACAGCGGCGTTCGCAGGCGGGTTTCCATGTCCTTGATCTGCCGGCTCAGCGCTGACTGGGCGATGAACAGGCGTTCGGCGGCGGCGCTGAAACTGCCGCACTCGGCAATTTCCACGAAGTAGCGCAATTGACGGGTTGAAAGCACGAGGTATGCCTTTTCGAGATGACTTGGCGATTTCGATGATATTAGTCGCAACCCTCGGCGCTGGCTAAAGTCATCACGGGCTTATTAAAGGAAGCGAGCGGATGAGTGTGGCGGGGTTGTTGAGCGAATGGTCGTGGGGCTTCGGGGGCTGGGCAGTCATCGGAGTGGGTGTCGCGCTGGCCTACATCGTGTTCGGCATTGCCGGTTTTGGCACGGCGCTGGTGGCGGGGCCGATTCTGATCCTGTTCATGCCACTGTCGAAAATCGTGCCGTTGCTGGTGCTGCTGGATTTCGTCGCGGCGTTCGGCAATCTGCTGCCATCGCGCAGAGATGTAGCGAAACCGGAGTTGCTGCGGCTGCTGCCGTGCATGGCGGTCGGGTGCACGCTGGGGGTGATTTTCCTGCTCAACCTCAAGTCCGATTTGCTGTTGTTGCTGATGGGACTGTTCATCAGTGCATATGCGGTTTACAGCTTGTGGATCAAGGCGCGGCCGGCGCAGTTGTCTGCCGCGTGGGCGTTGCCGATGGGCACCGTGGGCGGGCTGTTCGGGGCGCTGTTCGGCAGTGGCGGCTTTCTTTATGCGATCTACCTCAACAGCCGACTGCCCAAGGACGCGGCCCGGGCCACACAAAGTGCGTTGATCAGTTGCAGCACGGTGGTGCGTTTGAGTCTGTTCGCCGTCGCCGGGGTGTATGCCGAGCTACCCTTGTTGATGCTCGCGCTGTGCCTGCTGCCGGCCATGGCGCTGGGCTTGTGGATCGGGCGGCGGCTGACGATGCGTTTGTCCCGCGAAGCCTTTGTGCGGCTGGTGACCTGGCTGGTGCTGGCGAGCGGGCTGGCGTTGATCGGCCGCTATTTAAGCACTTGACCGGATTGTCTCAGGGATTAAGCTGCCGGCCTTTAGGGCCTCTTCGCGAGCAAGCTCGCTCCCACAGGGTTATGCATCCAGGGTGGGAGCGAGCTTACTCGCGAAAGCGTCAGAAGCCACACCGCAGGACTTTCCATGAATTCCCAAAGCATCATCGTCCCGAAAATCTCCAACCTGCCGGTGCACGAGCCCCGGGCCCGGGCGATTCTGCGCTGGCTGGTGCGCAAGAATATCGTCAAGGAAGAACTGAGCACCTGCGGACGCACCGGCAACCGCATGGCCTACGCCATCGCCGATGGCGCCCGCGCGGTGGTGCTGCACCCCGAGGCGCTGCCGTTTGGTGAGCCGATCAATGGTCTGGAAGTCATCACCAAACGCTGCATCTACACCCCCGCCAAGGGCTTTCTCGAAGAGGCCGGTTGCGCCGAGTGTCGCCAGGAAATCGGCGAAGCGCTGTTCGAAAGCCTGGAAGACTGGATGCCGGGCCGCACCGACAATTTCACCTGCCCCGAATGCGGGCATGAAGACGACATCAACGGCTTTCTGTATTTGCAGGAGTGCGGGTTTTCCAACCTCGGTTTCATCTTCAACAACTGGCTGGAGGCTGGGTTCAAGCAGAGTTTCATCGATGAATTCGCCGACTGGCTGGATCAACCGGTGAGCTGGGTCAAGGTCGAGTTGTAGGGGCGGCTTTTCCCGTACATCAGCAACATTGATATAAGACAAGTTTTACATTGAACCCGAAGGGGTGTCTGACTATAATGGCGCGCTTCCATTTTCCCGCTCGGGAGCCCCCGCGATGCTGCGTATCAGCCAAGAAGCTCTGACCTTCGACGACATTCTTTTAGTGCCTGGTTATTCCGAGGTGCTTCCTAACGAAGTCAGTCTCAAGACCCGCCTCACCCGTGGCATCGAACTGAATATTCCTCTGGTTTCTGCCGCCATGGACACCGTTACTGAAGCCCGTCTGGCAATCGCCATGGCTCAGGAAGGTGGCATCGGCATTATCCACAAGAACATGACCATCGAGCAGCAAGCTGCCGAAGTCCGCAAGGTCAAGAAGTTCGAAGCCGGTGTGGTCAAGGACCCAATCACCATCGAGGCTGACGCCACGGTTCGTGATCTGTTCGAACTGACCCGCATGCACAACATTTCCGGCGTTCCGGTCCTGCACGATGGCGACTTGGTCGGCATCGTCACTTCCCGTGACGTGCGTTTCGAAACCCGTCTGGAAGCCACCGTTCGTGAAGTGATGACGCCGAAAGAGCGTCTGGTCACTGTTCGCGAAGGCGCCAACAAGAACGAAGTCCGCGAGCTGCTGCACAAGCACCGCCTGGAAAAAGTCCTGATCGTCGACGACAAGTTTGCCCTCAAAGGCATGATGACCGTCAAAGACATCGAAAAAGCCAAGGCCTACCCGCTGGCGAGCAAAGACGACCAAGGTCGTCTGCGCGTCGGCGCTGCCGTCGGTACCGGTAAAGACACCGGTGACCGCGTTGCCGCGCTGGTCAATGCCGGTGTGGACGTGGTGGTGGTCGACACCGCTCACGGTCACTCCAAAGGCGTGATCGACCGCGTTCGCTGGGTGAAAGAGAACTTCCCTGAAGTGCAGGTGATCGGCGGCAACATCGCCACCGGCGCAGCCGCCAAGGCCCTGGCCGAAGCCGGCGCCGATGCGGTCAAGGTCGGTATCGGCCCTGGCTCGATCTGCACCACCCGTATCGTCGCCGGTGTCGGCGTTCCGCAAATCAGTGCCATCGCCAACGTCGCCGCTGCCCTCGAAGGCACCGGTGTTCCGTTGATCGCCGACGGCGGCATCCGTTTCTCCGGTGACCTGTCCAAGGCCATCGTGGCCGGTGCTTCCTGCGTGATGATGGGCTCGATGTTCGCCGGTACCGAAGAAGCGCCGGGCGAGATCGAACTGTTCCAGGGCCGTTCGTACAAGGCTTATCGCGGCATGGGTTCGCTGGGCGCCATGTCCCAGGCCCAGGGTTCTTCCGACCGTTACTTCCAGGACTCCTCGGCAGGCGCCGAGAAACTGGTTCCGGAAGGCATCGAAGGCCGTGTTCCTTACAAGGGCACCCTGAGCGCGATCATTCACCAGCTGATGGGCGGTCTGCGTTCCTCGATGGGTTACACCGGCAGCGCCAACATCGAAGAAATGCGCACCAAGCCTGAGTTCGTGCGGATCACCGGTGCCGGCATGGCCGAATCCCACGTTCACGACGTGCAGATCACCAAGGAAGCGCCAAACTACCGCGTAGGTTGAGGCTTCAAGCAAAACGTCAAATGACCGGGGCTGTTTTATTCAGCCCCGAGTCGTTTCTGAATCAAGACTGTTTCTGAATTACTTAGACGAGACTGAATCATGGCCCTCGACATTCACGCTCACCGCATCCTGATCCTCGACTTCGGTTCGCAATACACCCAACTGATCGCCCGCCGCGTGCGTGAGATCGGTGTGTACTGCGAGCTGCACCCGTTCGACATGGACGAAGATGCGATCCGCGAATTCGCTCCAAAAGGCGTGATCCTCGCCGGCGGTCCCGAGTCCGTGCACGAAGCCAACAGCCCACGCTGCCCGCAAGCGGTGTTCGACCTGGGCGTACCGGTCTTCGGTATCTGCTACGGCATGCAGACCATGGCCGAGCAACTGGGCGGCAAGGTTGAAGGCTCCGAGCTGCGTGAGTTCGGTTATGCCCGCGTTGACGTGGTCGGCAAGAGCCGCCTGCTCGACGGCATCGAAGACCACATCGACGCCGACGGCCTGTTCGGCCTCGACGTATGGATGAGCCACGGTGACAAGGTCACCAAGATGCCAAGCGATTTCCACATCCTGGCCAGCACCCCGAGCTGCCCGATCGCCGGCATGTTCAACGACGAGCGCGCTTACTACGGCGTGCAGTTCCACCCGGAAGTGACCCACACCAAACAGGGCGGTCGCATCCTGTCGCGTTTCGTTCTCGACATCTGCGGCTGTGAAGCCCTGTGGACCCCGTCGAAGATTGCCGAAGACGCGATCGCCAACATCCGCGCACAGGTCGGTACCGACAACGTGCTGCTGGGTCTGTCCGGCGGTGTGGATTCCTCGGTGGTTGCGGCGCTGCTGCACAAGGCCATCGGCGACCAGCTGACCTGCGTCTTCGTCGACAACGGCCTGCTGCGTCTGCACGAAGGCGAGCAAGTGATGGCCATGTTCGCCGAGAACATGGGCGTCAAGGTGATCCGCGCCAACGCTGAAGACCAGTTCCTGAACAACCTGGCCGGCGAAGCCGATCCAGAGAAGAAGCGCAAGATCATCGGCCGCACCTTCATCGACGTGTTCGATGCCGAATCCTGCAAGCTGGACAACATCAAGTACCTGGCTCAGGGCACCATCTACCCGGACGTGATCGAGTCGGCTGGCGCGAAAAGCGGCAAGGCGCACGTGATCAAGTCGCACCACAACGTGGGCGGCCTGCCGGACGAGATGAACCTGAAACTGGTCGAGCCACTGCGCGAACTGTTCAAGGATGAAGTCCGTCGTCTGGGCCTGGAACTGGGCCTGCCGTACGACATGGTCTACCGTCACCCGTTCCCGGGCCCGGGCCTGGGCGTGCGGATCCTCGGTGAAGTGAAGAAGGAATACGCCGACCTGCTGCGTCGCGCCGACCACATCTTCATCGAAGAACTGCGCAAGGCCGACTGGTACCACAAGGTCAGCCAGGCGTTCGTCGTGTTCCAGCCGGTGAAATCCGTTGGCGTGGTCGGCGACGGCCGTCGTTACGCCTGGGTCGTGGCCCTGCGTGCCGTGGAAACCATCGACTTCATGACCGCGCGTTGGGCACACCTGCCTTACGAACTGCTGGAAACCGTTTCCGGCCGCATCATCAATGAAATCGAAGGCATTTCCCGCGTCACTTACGACGTGTCGAGCAAGCCGCCGGCGACGATTGAGTGGGAGTGATCCTGCACACGCCCTGAAGGCGTGAAAGCAGGCAACCCCTAGGCCGCGTGAACAGTGTTCACGCGGCCTTTTTATTGCCGCTTACAAGGGACCGGACCAGCCGGCCAGGGTCATGCCCCGGTCATCCAGTGCCTTGAGCAGGTCTTCGATACTGTTGAAGCGTTTCTCATGGAGAGCGGGCCAGGCGGGGCGTTCGATGAACCAGCGACCGGATTCCCAATGGATTTCCGTTCGCACGAGTGCATTGTCGCGGCTGCGGTGAACCAGCAAGGTGGAGCGGGGTTCCTGTTTCAAGGTGTACATGCCCGGACGATTCAGCAATTGATCGATCTCCTTTTGCGTCTGGGCGTTCCACGGCGTCTGCACCTGCAGACGCATATCACCTTTTACCTGCCCGGTCGGCTTGCCCTTGTCGTCCAAAAAAGTCCTTCCGGGATCAGGTTCGAACCCACGGGACTTGCCGTAGCCAACGTCTTCGATACGCAGACCGATGGCATCTTCCAGCTCACTGACGCCGGCGACGCCCTCGAAAGTGTTGGAGTGTGAATTGCCCATGAGCGAGACCCATTTGTGTGGGCCGTGCGCGGCCTGATCGGCCTCGATGATTGTGTGGGCATAGAAATTCATCATCTGCTGTCGACTTGTCGCTTCGAGGCCTCGCATGCCTTCCAGCCGGTAGCTGGCCATGCAGTCGATGGCTTGAACGCGCACCCCCTGACGGTTGGCTTCCTTCACCAGGTTGAGGAAGGTGTAGCGTCTTGTGGGATCGGTGATGTGACCCTGGTCGAGGCTCTCCAGATAGAGCTCAAGATCACGAGGCATGACCGAGGTTCTGGCAAAGTTGTCCAGTGCCGCCTGATGGAAGTCTGTGAGCAAATGTTCCATGTACAGGGTCTTCACGCCTTGTCGGGCGAGCACTGGCATCTGTTTGATGAGCCATTGTTTGCTGCCGATCTCTGCATGGCTTTCGCCGATGACGAGACCGTTGAACTGCTCCAGGGATTTTTCGATGAACGATTCGGCGCTCGCGGCCTGATCGATGGACGCCAACATCGGACGCGGAGCCAGATTGAACTCGGCATGAAAGCGAATGGCAGCTTCACGCAACTGTTGGCGCAAAGCCTTGAACCTCTCGAGTGCCGGATCAGCATCAAAACTCACAAAAGCATCGCCCAGTGTTCGCTCGTTGCCGATGACCGCGGCATTGTTCAGCTCATTGCGAAACGCTACGGGAATTTCATAAGGTGAATTGATCAACGGGGTATCAGGCAGTGACACTTCAGGATTGACCACTGCGCCGGCACCGGTGGTGGATGCCGAAGGATCAATGCCCGGCGATTGCCCCTCGGCCGCCAGTGGATCGATGCGCACGCGCCGGAGTGTAAGGCCTTCATCGTTCAGAGCCGTCGCCAGTTCCTGAACACTGTCGAAGTGCCGGCCGCTGACGGATATCCATTTGGGGCGGACGATGAAAAAGCCTCCGGCATCCTTCTGGATCGTTGTTGTAACCAGCGTGCCGTCGCCGCTGCGATGGATGAGGGTGGAGGGTTCCTGGATCATGAACATGCCCCTTCTGGGTAACGCTTCTTCGAGCGTTCGGGCGGTGATCGTCGGAGGAGGTCCGTTCAATTGCAGGCGCAGGTCACTTTTAAGCAGGTCGACAGGGTTGCCGGCAAGATCACGTACCTTTTTGCCCGGATCGGTTGTGAGGCCTTCCGCCTGACCCGCGGTGATCTCCTCGACTCGCAGCGTCGGCGCGCCCTCCAGTTCACCCAGGCCGGCGACTTTGTTGAAGGTGCTGGCACGCCCCTCATCCAGCAGTGCCACCCAGCGATGGGCACTGCGTGCTGCCTGATCGGCCTTGATCACGGTGTCGGAGAAGTAGTTCTGCATCTTGCGGCTGCTGACTTCAGACGTGTGTTCCATGTACGGGAAGCGCCGGCTGGCCATGCAGTCGATAGCCTGCACACGGATATGGCTTTTCTGTGCGCTCCTGATCAACTCCGTATACGAGTGGGGTCCTGTCGGATCGGTGCCGAAGCGGGTATCCAGTGATTTCAGATAATCTTCCAGCGCAGTCGGCATCCTGCCGGACTTGTGGAACGCATCCAGGTCTGCCTGATGGAAATCGCTCAGAAGATGATCCAGATACAGGGTTCGGACCTTCTGTTTGTTCAATGCCTTGAAGTTGTCGATCAACAGGCCTCGGGCGCCCACCCCGGTGTTGTCCCGTCCGATCACCAGTCCCGGCGTCTCTTTGAACAGGCGTTTGGTCATGTCGGCGAACGGGGTGGCGGGTTTGAAGGCTGGCACGAGCGGGCGAGGAGGCGAACTCTGGGCGCTGTAGAAGTTGATGGCATCGTCATACAGGCTGCGGCGCAGAGTCTTGAAGTCCTGATAGAGGCTGTCGCTCATGTGCAGGTTGTCCAGCGGAAAACCCTCGGCACGGTTCTCTGCCAGTGACCGTAGCAGGGTTCTGGAGGCTTGCTCGGTGTCATAAGGCATGGCCGTTGTGGCCGACTCGGGCAAGGGGTCGGCCGTATGACCCCAGGGCCACTCGCCAAACACCTTCATTCCCCCTCTGAGTCCTGGGCGAGCGACCGGCTCCCATTTCAACGCTTCGTTCAGGCGTACCGGCACGTTGCGATAAAACGAATAGGGATTGGCCGGGTCGACAATGACCCAGCTACGCATCTGCTCAACGTAACGTACCTGGTAGAACCCCTGGTTGCCCCAAGCCCGGCGCATGTAGATGTAGTGCTTGCCGGACGGGGACTGAATGATCTCCTGGAGTTTGGGATCACCGGTTTCCATCCGCGTCCCCTCATTAATCTCAGTCTTGAATGACGCCAGAAAGTCCTCCGGCGCTGCCGGCAGGACTTGCTCCGGTGCGATCTCTGCCAGTGTCGGCAGCGGTGAACGTGCCAGTGCGGCTTCGGCCAGTTTCTCTTCAGGTTTTACGGACGGTCCGGTCTGAGCGAGTTCTTCCTCCGGCGCGAGGAAGGTCTCGGTCTCGGCAATCTCGGGTAATCGCCCGCTGCCTTTGATGAACGTGGCGTTGAACAGCGTATCGATGGCCGCGAAGATTGCTCCGGTTACGCCGGCCTTGCGCGCCTGCGGTGTCTTGCCGTTGACCGCCTGATCGATCTGCAATCCGACGTTGGCGATGCCCGCACCGACCACGGCCAGCGCTACCGGCCAGCCAACGGCCGCCATCGGCCCGAATACGCGGTTGAAGGCGTTGAGGTAACCGATCCACAGTTTTTTGCGCAGATCACCATTGGAATGCAGCATGAATTCCGCATCGCTGATCATGCGGGCGTGGGTGGCGGTCGCCAAAAAGTTGAAGATATCGCCGCTGAGCGCTGTACCGGTGTGAGCCACCAGCGTGTGATCGTCGCTGTCCCAGGTGCTGACGAGCAGATCCAGCACATGGTTCAGCCCGACGTTCTCGATATGCGGTGCGCGCCACAACTCCGAGATACCTCCCACCAGCGGGCCGAAAGCCCAGAGCCAGCGCCGTTTCGCGACTGCACGCCAGGAAGTGTCCTCCATGATGTCGTGATCGGCGACCTGGAAGTGCGACATGAAGCGCTTGCGGTCGGACGGATTTCTGATTTGCGACAGCACCCACCAATGCAGATCGCGGGCGTTCTGCAGGGCATGCACGCCCCAGATTTCTCCCGGAACGTAGAGAATCACTCCGCCCTTGCCATCGGTGATGCACAGGATGTCGGTGGCGACAAACCCGCCGATTTTCAACAGGCCGATACGCAGTCCATCGGCTTGCGCAGCCTCTTCTTCGAGCATTTCGCGGGTCACCGGCCAGCTGACATTGCCGGCGATGGCTTTGACAGCGGTGCGGAAATTGTCGTCCGACAGCCGACCGCCTTCCCGGTCTTCCATAGCCTTGGCCAGGAAGGAGCACTTGGCCAGGGTTCGGAAGGTCTTGCCGTGCTTGGTCCAGAACGAATCGACCTTGTTCCGGTAGCGGTCGGCGAAATTGATTGCCCAGAACGCTTTGAGCACGTCGCGGCTGTGCAGCTTCACTTCGTTGGTTTCGTTATAGGTGCCGGCGTCCGGGCCGGCGGTATAGAAACCTGCGTCGGAATCGAGCAGGTCGGCGTTGTCCTGGTCGTGAACGCTGAAGCGCTGAATCACCAGTTGCGGCAGGGTCATCGATTCGCGCGGGGTTTCAAAGAGGTGCTCCCAGCCGGTAAAGGTTCGCGGACTGCTTTGGGCTGCGTGAAAGCGGTGCCAGTAAACCTGTTCGGGCTCCAGGTGAGCGAGCTCATGGCTGGCGAGGATCTTTCTGGCAATCGCGCAGGCCATTTCATACATGTCGGGGCAGGCCTCGACCAGAGCGGGAACCAGAGCCTTGAGGGCATTTCTGTCGGCGGTGTTGGGCAGTGCCGTGTCGTGTGTCGTGTCCACAGTCTTTCCTTGAGCGTGGTGGATAAAAAACGACCGCGATCATTTCAAGAGGTGAAGGATTCGTCTGTCAGGCACATGGCTGTTGGTTTGTCGTCTGAAGGAAAAGGATGCGTCGGAAGCAGGCTTTACACCTGTCGTCTGCGGCCATCCGCCGCGCTGCCCTTACTGTTTCGCAACCGCAGGTGTATCGTATTCGCCTTTTGCGGGCGCCCTGGCCTGCGGCTGATACGAGAGGTAGTTGTGTCCATGTCCTTTACTCGTCGACAAATTCTCGGTGGCCTGGCCGGTCTTGCAGTGGTTGGCGCGGGAGCCGGTGGTGCGACGCGGTACTGGCTGGGCAAGGTGGCCGATGCCAACGCCGGGCATGACTACGAGCTGATCGCTGCACCGCTGGATGTCGAGCTGGTGCCCGGGCACATGACCGAAGCCTGGGCGTTCGGCCCGTCGGCGCCGGGCACTGAATTGCGCGTGCGTCAGGGCGAGTGGTTGCGGGTGCGGTTCATCAACCATCTGCCGGTCGCGACGACCATTCACTGGCACGGCATTCGCCTGCCACTGGAGATGGACGGCGTGCCGTACGTTTCGCAACTGCCGGTGCTGCCGGGTGAATACTTCGATTACAAATTCCGTGTGCCGGACGCCGGCAGCTACTGGTATCACCCGCATGTCAGCAGCAGCGAAGAGCTCGGTCGCGGGCTGGTCGGGCCGTTGATCGTCGAGGAACGAGAGCCGACCGGGTTCAAGTACGAAAAGACCCTGAGCCTGAAAAGCTGGCACGTCGATGAAGAAGGCAACTTCGTCGAATTCAGCATTCCCCGCGAAGCCGCCCGTGGCGGTACGGCGGGGCGGCTGGCGACCATCAATGGCGTGCCGTCGCCGGTGATCGAGTTGCCGGCCGGGCAGATCACCCGTGTGCGTTTGCTCAACCTCGACAACACCCTGACCTATCGCATCAATATTCCCGGCGTCGAAGCGCAGATCTATGCGCTGGACGGCAACCCGGTCGAGCCGCGCCCGTTGGGCAAGGAATACTGGCTCGGCCCAGGCATGCGAATCTGCCTGGCGATCAAGGCACCACCGGCCGGTGAGGAACTGTCGCTTCGCAACGGCCCGGTTCGCCTCGGTACTTTACGTTCGGTGGCCAACAATGACGCGCCGACCGACTGGCCGAAAGCACTGCCGGCCAACCCGGTGGCCGAGCCGGATCTGGCCAATGCCGAGAAACTCAACTTCAATTTCGAATGGGTCGGTTCGGTGTCGGTGAATGTCGACAACGGCAAGCCGCCGAGCCTGTGGCAGATCAACGGCAAGGCCTGGGACATCACCGACAAGACCTGCGCCGACCGGCCGATTGCCAGCCTGAAACTGGGCCAGAGTTATATCTTCGAACTGAAGAACATGACCCAGTACCAGCACCCGATTCACCTGCACGGCATGAGCTTCAAGGTGATTGCGTCGAACCGGCACAAGATCGTGCCGTACTTCACCGACACTTATCTGCTGGGCAAGAACGAGCGCGCACAAGTGGCGTTGGTGGCGGATAACCCGGGTGTCTGGATGTTCCACTGCCACGTGATCGATCACATGGAAACCGGCCTGATGGCCGCTATCGAGGTGAAGTGATGCGCCAGATTCGCCCCGCCGCGATCATCGACCGCAGCCGAGACCGCGACTTCATGCGTGAAGCATTGGCGCTGGCCGCCCAAGGCGCGGCCCTCGGCGAGGTGCCGGTGGGCGCGGTGCTGGTGCAGGATGGCGAGATCATCGGTCGCGGCTTCAATTGCCCGATCAGCACCAGCGACCCCAGCGCACACGCTGAAATGGTCGCGGTCCGCGCCGCCGCGCAAGCAGTGGACAACTATCGTCTGCCGGGCAGCACGCTGTACGTGACTTTGGAACCGTGCAGCATGTGCGCCGGGTTGATCGTGCATTCGCGGGTTGCTCGCGTGGTGTACGGCGCGCTGGAGCCCAAGGCCGGGATTGTGCAGAGTCAGGGGCAGTTCTTCACCCAGGGCTTTCTCAACCATCGAGTGCTGTATGAAGGCGGGGTGCTGGCGGAGGAGTGCGGGGCGGTGTTGACTGAGTTCTTCAGGGCGCGGCGGGCAAAACCTTCAGACTGAATACAAAACCAATGTGGGAGCGAGCCTGCTCGCGATCGCGGTCTGACATTCAATACTTCGGTGTCTGTCAGATCCAATCGCGAGCAGGCTCGCTCCCACAGTTTTTTGGGTGTTCGGAGGAATTATTTCTTCGCGACAATTACGGCCCGCATCGGCGCCGGCAGGCCTTCGATGGTTTTGCTGTGGTCTTCAGGATCCAGGAAGTCGCTCAACGACTGATACTTCATCCACTCGGTCCCACGTTGTTCATCGACCGTTGTCATGCTGACATCCACGCAACGAATGTCAGTGAATCCTGCACGTCGCAACCACAATTCCAGCGCCGGCACCGACGGTAAAAACCACACATTACGCATCTGCGCATAACGGTCTTCCGGCACCAGCACCTGATGCTTGTCGCCCTCGACCACCAGCGTCTCCAGCACCAGCTCTCCGCCCTTCACCAGGCAATCCTTCAACGCCAGCAAATGCTCGATCGGCGAACGGCGGTGATAGAACACGCCCATGGAAAACACCGTGTCGAAGCCTTCCAGATTCGGCGGCAGGTCTTCGAACGGGAACGGCAGGTGCCAGGCATTCGGTTCTGACAGATAACGCTGCACCGCCTGGAACTGGCAAAAGAACAGCCAGTTCGGATCGACACCGATCACGCTGTCGGCACCTGCGCCGAGCATGCGCCACATGTAGTAGCCGTTGCCGCAACCGACATCAAGGATGCGCTTGCCCTTCAGATCCAGGTGCGGAGCGACCCGCGACCACTTCCAGTCCGAGCGCCACTCGGTGTCGACGTGCACGCCGAACAGGTCGAACGGCCCTTTGCGCCACGGCGACAGGCCCATCAGCGCGGTGCGCATTTGTGCGCGGGTTTCGTCGTCGCAATCGGTGTCCAGCTTCAGGCCGGTGAGCAGGTCGACTTCGGTCGGCTGGATCTTCGGCAGGGCGTCCAGCGCACTTTGCCAGCGCTCCAGATCGCCGTGGCCTTTCTCCATTTTCTTGTCGAGTTGCGCTTGCAGGGTGTCGGCCCAGTCGGCCAGCGGTGTACCGGCCAGACGGCGGGCGAGGGGGGACAGATCAATCATGGCAAGGCAATCAACGAGGCAAAGTTAAGACACTGGAACCACGGCACGACTTTCGAGAACCCGGCGGCCAGCAGGCGCTCGCGGTGTTCTTCGAGGCTGTCGGGCTTCATGACGTTTTCGATGGCGCTGCGCTTCTGGGCGATTTCCAGTTCGCTGTAGCCGTTGGCGCGTTTGAACGCCACGTGCAGGTCGGTCAGCAGCGCGTGTTCTTCGGCATCGTTGAAGCGCAGCTTCTCCGACAGGATCAGCGCGCCACCCGGCAACAACGATTGGCGAATGCGCGAGAGCAACGCCGTGCGCTGCTCGGGGGCGATGAATTGCAAAGTGAAGTTCAGCGCCACCACCGAAGCCGGTTTGAAATCGAGGGCGAGGATGTCGCCTTCGATCACTTCGACCGGCAGCAACTCCTGGAACATCGAGTCCTGACCGTTGAGGTACTCGCGGCAGCGCTCGACCATCGCCGCCGAGTTATCCACCGCGATCACCCGGCAACCGTCGGTGCGCACGTGTCGACGCAGGGCCTGGGTTACCGCACCCAGTGAAGCACCGAGGTCGTAGAGCACGCTGTTCGGCTGGGCGAACTGTGCCGCAAGTACGCCGAGGTTCTCGACGATGGTCGGGTAGCCCGGCACCGAACGCTTGATCATGTCCGGGAACACCCGCACCACGTCTTCGTTGAAGGCGAAGTCAGGCACCTGGGCCATCGGCTGGGCGAAAATGCGATCGGGTTCTTTGCTCACGGCGGTTCCGGCGGTGTCGATGAAAAGGCCGGCATTTTAGCCAAACTGGCGCGCAGATGCGCGGGTTGTCTGATAAACCGTGGGGGGGAATTTGTTCAGCGGGAGGCTGTCAGGTTGGAGTGAAGTGAGATGAGCGACCAGGCACCAGTCAGGTACTTGGTCGTTCAAGATTAAAAGTTGATTACAGGTTGTTAAAAAGTACGGTGTAGGTCGATCGACCAGCAATTTTCAGTTCTTCGTTCTTGTTGTCGACACCCTTGAAGTCAAAATCGATATTGTAATGCAACTGCTTTGCGGTGTTTGCCACGACCTCTACTGAAACAGAACCGCTAACGGCGTTGTACATGTAAGAGGTGGTAAAGCCGGGAATGGTGGCCGTTTCAAAGTAGTAAAGACTTGGAAACTGTGGATCTGTCGCTGCATATGTGCCGCTCTGGATATTTTTATCGAATATCAGCACCAGACCCTTCTTGCTTCTGTGAGAGTAATCCTGGGAGTTAGCGCGGGAAACAAGCGCAATCAAGTCACTGTTGTTATCTGCTTCGAATTCAACGATTTGGGTTTGAAAGCCTACGCGGCCCGACACAGTGGCTTTGGTTTCTGCGCTGACGGTGATGGCAGGCTCGGATGCGCCGCGTTTTTTGCTTTGAAAAAAGCTCATGTTGTTCTTCCTTAGGTTAGATAGGTGGTTGATGACGCCACTCGAATCTTAATTCCACAGGAGGAAGCGGGTTACTGTCAGATATGACAGTTTTTAAGAGCTTTTAGCGATAGATGAAAGCAGCGTTCATTTCGATTTCTGATTGAATGCCGACGCCGCAATCCCCCACTGCCCCAGCCAGTAACTGAGGATGATGACGTACGGCGCGGCGTGGAACGGTGCGACAAAACGGTCGATACCGATCACGCTGTCGGAGAACACGAACGCCACCGCGCCGCCCGCCGCCAACAGTGCCGAACGTTGCGGTACGCCGCTGCCGAGGCGGGCCAGGGCGCGCCAGAGCATGGCGCTGATGGCGGTGCCGTAGACGATCACCGGCACGGTCAATGGCCCCAGTCCGCTGGAAATCAGGATACCGAGCAGGATTGCGCCAACGCCAACGGCAAGGATCAGCGGTAGCAGGGCCAGACGCCGGCAATCGCTCAGGTAAGCCTTGAGATACGCCAGATGCGCGATCAGAAAAGCACCCAGGCCAAACACGAACAAATCTCCCGGCCATGCCAGCAACACATCACCGAGCAAAGAGAAAATCAGGCCCAGACTGATCCAGCGGCGATAGTCACTCGGCGGCGCATCGTGCAGCCAGCCCAGCAGTGCCAGCACCGGCAGCGGTTTGACCAGCAGGCAAAGCAGCGCCGCATGGGTGCTGACGCCATAGAGAAAGGTCGCTGCGCCCATCAGCGCGAGGATCAGCCAGCCCACGATCAGTTCACCGAGATCGCGCAGTCGAAGGTTTCCACCGGCTCGACTTCAGGCTCCCAGGGTTGCTGCGACGTCAGGCGCAAGCGCCCGGTGCCGGGAGCAAAGGCCTGGAAACGCCAGGTGGAGAAACCGCCCGCGCCGACCATGCCGGAATCTTTCGGGCTGCTGTAGACCTCGGGACTCAGCGCATGCAACACGCCGCCGGCCGAGTCCTGAATGGCCCAGCGATAGCCGGTGGTGGGGTTGCTTGGCAGTATGACGGTCAGGTTCTGGCCGTTGCTCAGCCGCACCGGGCATTCGCTCTGTTTTTCCACGGTCACGTTGGTTTTCGGTTGCGTGGCGCAGGCGGCCAGCAGGGCGAGGGACAGGGGGACAAACAGGCGAGTGGGGGACATAGGCTCAGTGGCTCCGGCGTTGGCGACGAACGGCGAGCATAACTGAAGATGAGACAAAGTGTGACGACGCCTTCGCGAGCAGGCTCGCTCCCACAGTGGTCCGTGGCGAACACATAACTTGTGCTACTCGCCACAAACCCTGTGGGAGCGAGCCTGCTCGCGAAAGCGGTGCTCCAGGCGCTACTGAGCTATCAGAAAAGCACCTTCGCCACATCCGAAAACTTCTTGGCAAAGTGCACGGTGATCCCTTCCTTCAGGTAATCCGGCAGCTCTTCAAAGTTTCCGCGATTCGGCTCCGGCAGAATCAGCTCGAAAATCTTCTGCCGCCGCGCCGCAATCACCTTCTCGCGCACCCCGCCAATCGGCAGCACATGCCCGGTCAGCGTCAGTTCACCGGTCATCGCCACGCCTTTTTTCGGCGGCTGATTACGGGCGAGCGAAAGCAGGGCACTGGCCATGGTCACGCCGGCGCTCGGGCCGTCCTTCGGTGTCGCGCCTTCCGGCACGTGCAGGTGGACGAAAGCCTCGTCGAAGAATTTCGGATCGCCACCGAATGACTTCAGGTGCGAACTGACGTAGCTGTAGGCGATCTCCGCCGACTCCTTCATCACATCGCCCAGTTGCCCGGTGAGCTTGAAGCCTCGGTTCAGGGTATGAATCCGCGTGGCTTCGATCGGCAAGGTCGCGCCGCCCATGCTCGTCCAGGCGAGACCGGTAATCACACCGGTGCCGGACAGTACCTGCTCGTTGCGGAACACCGGATGGCCGAGGGACGCTTCGAGGTCTTTCGGCCCGAGCTTGATCACCGCTTTCGGGTCGTCGATCAGCTTCATCACCGCTTTGCGCACCAGTTTGCCCATCTGTTTTTCCAGCTGGCGCACGCCGGCTTCACGGGCGTAGCCGTCGATCAGGGCTTTCAGGGCGCTGTCGCTGATGCTCAGGCTGCCCTTGGACACGCCGGCCTTTTCCAGCAGTTTTGGCCACAGGTGACGTTTGGCGATGGCGACTTTTTCTTCGGTGATGTAGCCCGACAGACGAATCACTTCCATCCGGTCCAGCAACGGGCCGGGAATCGAATCCAGGGTGTTGGCGGTGCAGACGAACAGGACTTTCGACAGGTCCATCCGCAGGTCCAGATAGTGGTCGAGGAATTCGACGTTCTGTTCCGGATCCAGCGTTTCCAGCAGCGCCGAGGCCGGGTCGCCCTGGTAGCTCTGGCCCATCTTGTCGATCTCGTCGAGCATGATCACCGGGTTCATCACTTCGACGTCTTTCAACGCCTGCACGAGTTTGCCCGGCTGCGCGCCGATGTAGGTGCGGCGGTGGCCCTTGATCTCGGCTTCATCGCGCATGCCGCCGAGGCTGAAGCGGTAGAACGGCCGGCCGAGGGATTCGGCGATGGATTTGCCGACGCTGGTCTTGCCCACGCCCGGCGGGCCGACCAGCAACACGATGGAGCCGCTGATTTCGCCTTTGTAGGCACCGACCGCAAGGAATTCGAGAATGCGATCCTTGATGTCGTCGAGGCCGGCGTGGTGTTTGTCCAGCACCTTGCGCGCGTGCTTGAGGTCGAGTTTGTCCTCGCCGTACACGCCCCACGGCACCGAGGTCGCCCAGTCGAGGTAGTTGCGGGTGACCGCGTACTCCGGCGATCCGGTTTCCAGGATCGACAGTTTGTTCATTTCTTCTTCGAGGCGCTTCTGCACCTGCGTCGGCAGGACTTTGCCCTCCAGACGCTGCTCGAACTGTTCGAGGTCGGCGCTGCGGTCGTCCTTGGTCAGGCCCAGCTCCTGCTGGATGACCTTGAGCTGCTCTTTAAGGAAGAACTCGCGCTGATGCTCGCCGATCTTGCGGTTCACTTCGGCGGAGATTTCTTTCTGCAGGCGCGCGACTTCGACTTCCTTGCGCAGCATCGGCAGGACTTTTTCCATGCGCTTGAGCATCGGCACGCAGTCGAGCACTTCCTGCAGCTCGGGGCCGGTGGCGGAGGTCAGGGCGGCGGCGAAGTCGGTCAGCGGCGACGGATCGTTGGGGCTGAAGCGGTTGAGGTAGTTCTTCAGCTCTTCGCTGTACAGCGGGTTGAGCGGCAGCAGTTCCTTGATCGCGTTGATCAGCGCCATGCCGTAGGCCTTGACCTCGTCGGTCGGCTCGGTGGGCTGGTGCGGGTATTCGACTTCAACCAGATACGGCGGGCGATGGTGCTTGAGCCAGGTCTTGATGCGCACACGGCTCAGGCCCTGGGCGACGAATTGCAGTTTGCCGTTTTCGCGGCTGGCGTGGTGCACCTTGACCAGGGTGCCGTACTGCGGCAGTGCCTTGGTGTCGAAGTGGCGCGGGTCTTCCTGGGGCGTGTCCATGAAGAACAGGGCCAGGGAGTGGTGTTCGGATTTGCTGACCAGTTCGAGGGTTTCGGCCCAGGGTTCTTCGTTGACGATGACCGGCAGCACTTGGGCCGGGAAGAACGGGCGGTTGTGGATCGGGATGATGTAGACCTTGTCCGGCAGGTTCTGGCCGGGCAGGGCGAGGCCTTTGCCGGGGACGTGGTGTTCGATGTGTTCGGCGTCGGTTTCGGTGATGTCGTCGGGGTTCTCGGGGAATTCTTGCTGGTCGCTCATGGGGCACCTGCGCAATGGGGTATGGGTCTTAGATGGGGCAGGGGTTTGGTGGTTTCAATGGGGGTGGGTGTTTCTGGTTGTGTGTTCAGGGTTTTGACAGGGTTTCGGGGGGCTTGGCGGCCTCTGGGCCGACCATGCTCTGGGTGTTTGGGGTGAATATCCGTTTCTGCGGGTGCGCTCGCTGGCGGTTTCGCTTTTACAGCGAGTCCCTTTTGGCAAACGCCCCAAAAGGAACCAAAAGGTTTCGCCCCGGCGTTCGGCCCTCGCAAGCTCGGGTCCCTTCGCTCCGGCGTCCCTCCGGGGGCATCGACTTCGTCGATGAGTTCGGCTTCGCCAAACGGCGCTGCGCGCCAATCCCCGGATGAACACCTCCACTCAGCCTTCCGAAGGGGCGGGTGGATCAAGATCAAAAGCGTTGTCGAGCTAACGCTCATCCGGTTTGTTTTGGGCGCCGTACGCGGGTTGGTCGACCGGGGAATGGAACCTGGCAGGGCGTAGGCCCTCCCGCGCATGGCTGTAACTTGATCGTTCCCACGCTCTGTGTGGGAATGCAGCCCGGGACGCTCTGCGTCCCTATCGAGCTGCCAGCGAATACAGTCTGTCGCTGGCAGGTCGGTTTCGTCAGGGCGGCTCAGCTGTGTGTTGGGTAACGCTGTACTTCGACGTTATCCAGCACCCGATTCACCGCCAGCTCGGCCAGCATGATGATTTGCTGAATGGCCAGGATTGTCCGCCGCTGCGGGAGGTCGATGTGTGCGGCGATGTCGCTGGTCATGAGGTTGGCCTGTGCCAGTGATTCGCAGGCGTGGACCAGCAGGCTTTCGCTGTCCTGATCGGGTGCGACCTGGAACATGGTGCTGGGTTTATGGAAGCGCAGGGTGGTGGCGTTGGGTTTCAGGTAGTGGTCGAGGGCGCGCTCGGCGGCTTCGTGGAGTTTTTTGGAATCTGGCGATTCGTAGGGCGATGCGTCGTTTGATTCGGGGGGATTGGGTGTTGGTTTTTTCATGGTGGAACTCCGAATGAGAAGTGGAGCTACCTGCTCGATCACCGCGACGCGATAGAGGGAGGCAGCTGTGCGCGGGGTCGCGGACCGAGTCATTCGGCAATCTCGGCATACCCGAAGGTATCCCGCGCACAGCCACCATCAAACCAAACGAAAAACACCTGAGTGTTCCGGTTTGGGCCGGCGATTATGCATCAAATCGAATGAACTGCTCGGGCCGCGACGCCCCATCGCTGAATTTGCAGCGACCCCCAAAGCCTATCCACCCCGTTTCCTAGGGACAACCGACGCGACTTGTCGGAATCGTCCCCGAAAAACACCCCGTCTGTAGGACATACACGCCCCGTGTAAGAAAACGCAGCCCACAAAAAAAGGCGACACCCCTCACAGGGCATCGCCTTTCTCATTACCGCCGCTAAAGCTTATTCCGGTAGTTTGTACGCAATCACATAGTCACCCATCTTGGTGCCCAGCGAACCGTGACCACCCACCACGAGCAGGACGTATTGCTTGCCGTCCTTGCCGGTGTAGGTCATCGGGGTCGCCTGGCCGCCTGCAGGCAGACGGGATTTCCACAGCTCTTTACCAGTGTTCACGTCGTAGGCGCGCAGGTACTGGTCGAGGGTGCCGCTGAGGAAGCCGACGCCGCCGGCGGTGACGATCGAACCACCCATGCTTGGCACGCCCAGGGTGAAGCCGATCGGGATCGGCGAGCTGTCGCGGCTGGTGCCGTTCTTGCGTTTCCACACGACCTTGCCGGTGGTCAGGTCGATACCGGCGACATAGCCCCAGGCCGGGGCCTGGCACGGTACGCCCAGTGGCGACATGAACGGATGCATGGTCACGGCATATGGCGCGCCGGTGTTTGGCTGGATACCGGCAGTTTCGCTTTCGCGTTTGCTGTCGGCGGCCACTTCGGCACGCGGGATCATCTTCGAGACGAAGGCCATGT
Source organism: Pseudomonas kribbensis (assembly GCF_003352185.1). GTDB lineage: Bacteria > Pseudomonadota > Gammaproteobacteria > Pseudomonadales > Pseudomonadaceae > Aquipseudomonas > Aquipseudomonas kribbensis. Next base: position 5,106,772 of record NZ_CP029608.1, on the reverse strand, counting down.
AGTTCGGGCTGGTGAACAGCATCTGGCGAACCGGGTCGACAGAAACACCGCCCCAGTTGAACACGCCGACGTTACCCGGATAGATCAGGCTGCCCTGTTCCGACGGAGGCGTGTACTGGCCTTCGTAGCGCAGTTCCTTGAACTGGATGCGGCACAGCATCTGGTCGAACGGGCTGGCGCCCCACATGGCTTTTTCGGTCAGTTCCGGGGCCAGCAGGTTCAGGTCCGAACGGGCCTGGGTCGGTGCGGTGTGGTCGCCTTTCACGGCGCCTTGCGGAACCGGGATCTCGCGGATCGGGATGATCGGCGTGCCGTCACGACGGTCGAGGACGTACAGGCTGCCCTGTTTGGTCGGGGCGATCAGCGCAGGCTTGATGCCGTCGGCGGTTTTCATGTCCAGCAGGGTTGGCTGGCTGCCGACGTCCATGTCCCACAGGTCGTGGTGGGTGAACTGGTAGTTCCAGCGCACTTTACCGGTGGCCAGGTCCAGCGCGACGATGCCGGCGCTGAATTTCTCGGCGCCCGGGGTGCGATCGGCGCCCCACTGGTCAGGGGTCTGGTTGCCCAGTGGCAGGAAGACCATGCCGAGTTTTTCATCGACGCTGGCCAGCGACCACATGTTGGCCGAGTTGCGGCTGTAGATCTGACCCGGGGCCAGAGGCTCGGTGGCGTCCGGCTTGTCGCTGTCCCAGTTCCACACCAGGTGACCGTCGCGCACGTCGAAGGCGCGGATCACGCCCGATGGCTCGTTGGTCGATTCGTTGTCGGTGACGTGACCACCCATGATCACCAGATCACGAGTGATCGCGGCTGGCGAGGTGGAGTAGTAGCCACCGGCGGTGAACGGGCCGATGCCTTGGGTCAGGTCGACCACGCCTTTATTGCCGAAGCCTTCGCAGATCTTGCCGGTGTCGGCGTTCAGTGCGATCAGGCGTGCATCGGCGGTTGGCAGGTACAGACGACGAGGGCAAGCCTGAGCGACGGCTTTGCCGGCCTCGGAGATGACGGCGGACGCAGCGTTTTCAGACTTGGCGTAAGCGGCTTCGTCGTAGTACGACACGCCACGGCAGGTCATGTGGGCGAAGCCCTTGAAGCCGACCGGGCTCTTGATCTGCGGGTCGAAGCGCCACAGTTCCTTGCCGGTGTCCGGGTCCAGCGCCAGCACTTTGCTGTGTGCGGTGCAGGCATAGAGCATGCCGTTGGCTTTCAGCGGGGTGTTTTCGTTGGTCAGCTCCACCGGATCATCGGCGGTCGGCAGGTCGCCGGTCTGGATGCGCCAGGCTTCCTGCAGCTTGCCGACGTTGGCCGGGGTGATCTGCTTCAGTGGCGAGTAGCGGTCACCGAATTCGGTGCGGCCGTAGGCCTGCCAGTCGCCATCGGGCATGGCTGGCGCGGTGCTGGTGGTGTCGGCGGTGTCGCGACCCAGTTCACCGAAGGTTTCGCCCGGGTGGGTAAACAGGCTGGCCAGAGCGGTGAGGCCGGCCAGCACCACGGCTACGGTCAGGCCGCCGGTGCCCATCGGTGCAGGACCGTTGAGCAGCAGTGGACGACGGAACCATGGCAGCAGCATCACGAAGCCGAGGACGAACCACAGCGCCAGACGCGGCACCAGTTGCCACCAGTCCAGACCGACTTCCCACAGCGCCCAGACGGTGCTGGCAAACAGCACGATGGCGTACAGGCCCAGTGCTGCGCGGCGACGCATCAGCAACAGAATGCCGGTCAGCGTGATGCCGATACCGGCCAGCAGGTAGTACAGCGAGCCGCCGAGCGTGCTCAGCTTGATTCCCCCGGCCAGCATGGCCAGGCCCATCAGTAGAAGCAGAATGCCGAGCAGGCTCGGAAGCAGACGGCCTCGACTCGAAGCACTTTCGGTGCTCATAGTGTGGTTCTCCGTGACGTTTCAAGTAGTCCCGCGCTGTAGTCACTGTAGATGACGATTGGGCGCGGGCATGGTTCAGATAAAAACTTGTCTTGCTATCGAATTTCATCTGCAGGCCTGGCGGCCTGCATCGGGTCAGAACGACGACTGGATCTTGATCCCGCCGATCAGCGCGTCATCGACCTTGTCCACTCCACCCGGATGGCGGATGTATTGCAGGTTCGGGCGCACGGTCAGCCAGTTGGTGACATGCACGCCGTAATAGAGTTCGGCGCTGTATTCGGTGTCCTGCGGCGGCAGGTAGGACGGATCGTCGTAGTCGTAGACGGCGCGGGCCTGGTTGGTCGCCTCGGCGTTCTTGCGGTAGGCCGGGTTGACGTGGACGCGGGCCAGGGCGAAACCGATGTCGTCCTTGGCGCGGGCGTCGAACAGGCCTTTGTAGACCAGACCGGCCTGGACGTAGTTGTCGATGGCGTTGGTCTTCTTGTCGTGCATCGTGCCGTTGGCGAACACGCTCAGGCCACGGGAGTTGTCGCTGGCGACGCTGGTGATCTGCTGCTGCACGCCGAGCCACACGCCGTGTTTGCTCGACGCGCTGCGATAGGCTTCGCCGCTCAGGGCCGCCGGCTGGCCGTTGCTGTCTTTATAGGCGTCGGTGGCCTTGGCGTTGCTGTAGTAGTAACCGGCGCGGTATTCGCCCGGCAGGCCGTTGAGCTTCGGCGTCCACACCAGTTCCACCGGCAGGATCGCGCCCTGGGTGCCGCTGCCGCTGAGTTTGAAGCCGTTGCCGCGATCGAGGTTCGACGGGTTCTGCTCATAGGCGCCGACCTGTGCGTACAGCTCCGGCGTCAGGTGATATTTGACGCGCAGCGCCCATTGGCTGACCGGCCAGTTGTACCAGATGCCGCCGACCCAGTTGCCGACCTGGGAGCCGCAGAACGCCAAGTTCTGGAAGTCGCACGGGAAGCTGTTGAAGTCTTCGCCTTCACCGAAGCGGCCGACCTTGATGTCGAGCTTCTGGTCGAAGAATTTCTGCTGGTACCACATCTGCGTCAGGCGGGTGGTCTGGCCACGGCCCCAGACTTCCTGGGCCGAAGTGAAGCCGCCAACGCGCGGGTCGTTGATGCGGTCGTTGCTGATGTTGTTGCCGCTGCGTTTGGTCACGGTCAACTGGAATTCGGCGTCGTTCCAGCCCAGCAGTTTTTGCAGGTCCAGATGGGTGCCGAGGCCCCATTGATCGCTGTAGCGCGCGGTGCGGTCGTGGTCGTAGCCACCGTGCAGATTGCTGCCCATTTCGCCGGTGTAGTCGAGCTTGAAGTCGATGCCTTTTTCCGAGAGTTCGCTGCGGGTGCCGTTCCAGTCACCAAGCATATACGGTGATTCACTGTCGAAGGCCGGAGCGGCCTGGGTGCAGGTGGCGAGGCCAAGGGCGGTGCAGCCGCCGATCAGGCGCAGGATTGAGATAGCGCTGTCTCGGAAAAGCGGAAAATCGGGCATTGAATAGGTCTTTCTTGATCTTTTTTGGGGGACGGGCTGACCGCTACGATTTGACGCAGGCAGTGAAGCGATTCAGCAGAAGGGCGGCAGGATAATGTCCTGTTACAAAAACACAAAGTGCTTTTGCAGACATGAACCCTTTCGGATTCGGTAACAGTGCGGCAATCGATCACATTGCCGGTGTCGACGGAGCCTGCGATCTTGCACGGTTCACCTACATTTGAAGGAAGGCCTTCCACCGGCACAGCCCCTCGGCTAAGGTGCGCGGCTTCTGCATTTTCACTTCGCCCAAAGGCCCGGCATGAACGACCACAACCCCGATCCGCTGCACGGCGTGACTCTCGAACAGATCCTCAATGCACTGGTGACCCATTACGAATGGTCGGGCCTGGCCGAGCGCATCGACATCCGTTGCTTCAAGAGCGATCCGACCATCAAGTCGAGCCTGACCTTTTTGCGCAAGACGCCATGGGCGCGGGAAAAGGTCGAGCGGCTATACGTGAAGCTGATGCGCACCAAGCGTCCGCTCTGAGATGAACGCCGTGCTGCGGCGACGCCTGATCACTTCGGCTGCGGTGCTGGGCTGGGCCGGGCTGGCGATTCAGCTGTACCTGATTTTCTTTGCGCGCCTGAGTGTCGGCGCCAGTCTGCTGGGCGGGCTGGTGAGTTTCTTCAGTTACTTCACCGTGATCACCAACACCCTGGTGGCGGTGGTGCTGACCTGCGCGGTGACGGATCGCGAATCCGCTGCGCGCCGCTGGTTTCTGCAACCCTGGGTCAGCAGCGGGATTGCCGTCAGTATTGCGGTGGTGGGCCTGGCCTACAGCATTCTGCTGCGGCATCTGTGGCATCCGCAGGGTTGGCAGTTTATCGCTGACGAATTGCTCCACGACGTGATGCCGCTGCTATTCCTGGCCTATTGGTGGGTGTGCGTGCCGAAGGGCAGCTTGCGTCTGAAGCATCTGCCGCTGTGGCTGATCTATCCGCTGGTGTACTTCGCTTATGCGCTGTTGCGCGGGCATCTGCTGGGGGCTTACGCGTATCCGTTCATTGACGTGGCACTGCTGGGTTATCCACAGGTGTTCGTCAATGCCGGGGGGATTCTGGCGGGATTTGTGCTGATTGCGTTGCTGGTGATCGGGATTGATCGCTGGAAGGGGCGGCGCCTTTAGCAGCGCCGCCGCTCGAATTCACTCCTCTTCGGTGCCTTCTGCGCGCCAGTAACCGACGGCTTTGACGAACTGCTCGTCCAGCCCGTGCTCATCGAGCAGCACCCGGCGGATCTGCCGCGAGACTTTCGTTTCCGTCGCCACCCACGCATACAGATTGCCCTTGGGCACCTGCAACTGCTTCACGGTGGTCAGCAGGCTGTCCTTGTTCGCACCGCGCAACACCCAGATCACGTTGACCTGCGCCGCGCTTTCCAGCGCCTGCTGTTCCTTGCCGTTTTCCACTTCGACCACCACCAGCGCCTTGCGATTGGCCGCCAGGCCTTCGAGGCGGCGGGCGATGGCGGGCAGGGCGGTTTCGTCGCCGATCAGCAGGTAGCTGTCGAAGATGTCCGGCACGATCATCGAGCCACGCGGGCCGCCGATGTGCAGGAACTGCCCCGGTTTCGCCTGTTCGGCCCAGGTCGAGGCAGGGCCGTCGCCGTGCAGGACGAAGTCGATGTCGAGCTCCAGTTTGTCGAGGTCATAACGACGCGGTGTGTAGTCGCGCATCTCGGGCATCGGCACGTCGCTTTTGCCGGCGCCGAGCACCAGGGTTTCCAGCGCGGCGGTCTGCTCGGCGTTCTGCGGGAACAGCAGTTTGACGTGGTCGTCAGTGCCCAGGCTGATGAACCCGGCCAGTTCCGGCCCGCCGAGGGTGATACGGCGCATGCGCGGGGTCAGGTCGACCACGCGCAACACTTCCAGGCGACGGCGTTTGATTTCATGCATCACACGGTGGATGCCTTGGGTCTGGACTTCAGTCATTCGGCTTTCTCCGGAGCAGGTTGAACGGCGGGGCCGTCGACGATGGCTTTGGCGGTGTCGTTGAGCAGGTCGCGCACCCGCAGGATTTCTTCCGGGCTCCAGCGCCCGTGGTGCATTTGCAGCGCATGACGCAGGTTGTGCACCGCTTCATGGATTTCCGGCGGCCGGTCGTGGCCGCGCAATGAGCGCTTGCTGACGTCGATACGCATACGCACGCCGTCGAGGGCCACGGCCTGTTCGCTCAGCGATTGGCGACCGGCATCGGTGATTGCGTAACGCTTTTTGCCGCCCTCGGCATCGCCGGTGATCATTTCGCTTTCTTCGAGAAACGTCAGGGTCGGGTAGATCACGCCGGGGCTGGGGCTGTAGGCGCCGTCGAACATGGTTTCGATCTGGCGGATCAGGTCGTAGCCGTGGCATGGCTGCTCGGCGATCAATGCCAGCAGCAGCAATTTCAGATCGCCGGGGGCGAATACCCGCGGGCCGCGTCCGCCGCGCTCGCGGCCGTGGCGTTTTTCGAAGCCGTCACGACTGTCGCCGTGGTCGCGGTGGGGGGAATGATGGTCTCTCATTTCAGTCTTCTCTCGTCATGTTTAGATACAACGTAAGATATATCTTTACGACTGGGCAAGGCTTTTTTGCCCGAGAGGAAATGGCAGCTGACGAGTGGTCAATGAGCGCGGAAGGAGGGCAGCGGCATGAAAAGGGAGGATTGATTTATCCAGAAAAGAATAACCATAAAGTTAAAGCTATCACTCTATTGACAGTCGAGTTTATATTCTAAAAAGCAGAGAAAGTGCCGGCTGGTATTGTTGAAAGTGCTGTAACGTTTTTTCTTTAAAGCTGTGGGTAAGGTATTGCTTACAGTCACTTTTTAAAATTCATGTTTTTCGATGTTTTTTCTTTCGAATTGCGAGGTTGTTGAACTACAAGTTCGTGGGAAGTTGCCTGCTTACATCCTGTTGGCAAGCGTTGATCATGCCCCGGCGTTGAACTTCTGTGTTTCAGGCCTTATCGGCCGGTGTGACCTGAATTTCAATGTTTCGATTCCTTAAAAAAGAAAACAGGTACTGATCGATGTTCAAGAAAATCGCAATCACCGCTTCTCTCGCCGCCCTGGCACTGGGCTCTTCCGTGACCTTCGCTGCCGGTGAGGCGCGCCACTCCATCAACCTCATCGCCCATGTGCCGACCAATGGTTTCTACGTGGTGCCGACCGATGCGGATCTGGTCAACAAGGACCAGGACATGAGCTTTCAGCCAAGCACCGGCCAGATGCGTGAGATCAACGGCTTCTTTGACGTGCGCAACAACAACGGTTCGGTTCACGCCAGCCTGGAAAGTGTTCCGCAATTGATCTATGGAAGCGCCACCATTCCGCTGGAAGTTTCGTTCAACAACAAGGTGCTGACCCAGACTCCGCAAATGGTCGTGGGCGAGTCCGAGTCCGATGTGAACTATCGCGCACCGCTGAAGATCAGCGCCAAGGGCACCACGTTCAACCCGGGTGATTACACCGGTACTGTCGCGATGACCTTCGACGCCGTACCACCCGTCCTCACGCATTGATCGGGCGATCCGCGCTGACTGCCCGGTAGCGTTTCCCGGCGGGACAACCATTCCCCGAATGTCCCGCCGGACTTCAACTTGTTCGAAATCAGAGTAAGAGTTCATGTTCCCGATGACACCCATCGCGGTCGCGCTTGCGCTGCTGTTTTGTGCCGGTGCGACGGCGGCCCCTGTTTCCGCGGGTTCGACACCCCGCAGTCTGCTGGCGCAAGCCAAAGGTTTGCCGGCGGATTTCGAGGAGCATTTCTTTGACGTGCCCCTGGCCGTGCGGGTCGAGCTAGACCAGCAGCCACTGGGCGAGGCTCTGGTGGTGCTGTCGCGCGATGACCGCATCACCCTGCTCGAATTCACCGATACCAGCGAAAACCGCTACAGCCCTGCCGAGCGGGAACAATGGGCGGCGTATCTCAAGCCCGGCGTGCCCTTGGGCGATTGCAGCGGTACGTGCCCGAATGACGTGCTGGCAGTGCATTACAACCTGGAAAGCTCCCTGGTCTCGATCCTCACCCGCCATGCCGAGCGCGATCTCGAGGCCAAGCGTTTTCACGATCAGCCACTGGAAGGCAGTAGCGGCCTGATGGTGCGCAACCAGCTCAACCTCAATGGTGGTCAGGATCAGGATCTGGGCGGGCGCTATGGCCTGGAGGCCAGTGGCAGCCTGGGCAACTGGAGCCAGACGTTCAACATGCAACTGGCACGCATGGGCGGCCCCGACGACAAGCTGTACCACGCCGTGCACGAGCTTTACACCCAGCGCGAGCTGCAAGGCAGCTTCTTTCGCCTGGGTTATTTCACCCCCAATTCCGAAGGCCTGACCCGTCAGCCGCGAACGTTCGGCACCAGCCCCGATACGGCGGTCGGTGTGATGTACGGCAGCTCCGACAGTCTGGCCATCAACAATGCGATGCCCAGCGTCTACCCGATTTATGTCACCGCCAACCGTCAGGGGTCGGTGGAGATCTATCGCGACGGCCTGCTGATCAATACCCAGTCGGTGCCCGCCGGGTTGCAGACCCTGGATACCCGGCCGCTGCCCGGCGGTATCTATGAAGTGGAAGTGCGGCTGATCGAAGACGGACAGATCACCTCCACCACCCAGGAGCTGGTCTACAAGCCGAACAACTGGCGCAACCTCGACGAGCGCTGGCGCTACAACCTGTTCGCCGGCGAAGAGAGCAAGCTGCTCAGCAACTGGGATCAACAGGCCAGCGGCAGTCCCACGGCAGGCGCGTCGATCAACTACCTGGCGCATCCGCGGGTGATTCTCGGGCTGTCGGCACGCCAGATCCGGGAAAAACTGCAGTACGGCACGTCCATCGACTGGACCCTGGCCAACCATCTCAGTCTGTATGCCAACGTCTACCAGACCCGGGATTACGGCACGGGCCTGGATCTGCAAAGCCTCTACAACTACGGCGCCGGCAGCCTGATCCTCAGCCATAACCGCAGTTGGCTGGACACCACCTATCAATACGACACCCTGCCCGACGGTACGCGGGTGCGCCAACGCAATGTGTTCGTCGGCCAGACCAGCAACTCTTCGCTGGCGATCAACCATCGCCTCGATCAACGCAACTCTTTCAATGCGCGGGTCGCCCACAGTGAGGGCAATGTCGAAGGCGTCGGCGTGGATCTGGGCTGGAACCGGCGGGCGGTGCTGTTCGGTAACGACGCCAACTGGCGCCTGTCGCTGTTCGACCGGCCGGGCAGTTTCAGCAGTGGAGATGATCGCAGCCGTGGCGTCGATCTGAGCCTGAACCTGGCCATCGGCGGGCCGGGTCAGCAACTCACCGGCAGCATCGGTTCGCGCACCGATCGCGATGGCGGCCGCGACAACAACGCCTCGCTGGGCTGGCGCAAGGACTTCAAGGATCACGTGCTGCAAAACGTTTCGGTGACGGCATTGACCGACACCTATGGGATGGGCCTGTCGAGCCTGGCCAATTTCCGCACCGACGCGGTCAATGGCGACGGGTTCGTCCAGCGTTCGTCCTATAACAACAAGCTGACCGGCGGCCTCAACCTCGACAGCACCCTGGTGATGGGCGGAGAAAAGATGCTGATGACCAGCGAATACGAGATGCGCGGTGCCGGCATGATCGTTGACGTGGAGTCGGACATCGACGGCATCGCCCTGCGTGCGGACGATCTCAGTGGCGGCGGTGCGGCCTTGAAGCCGGGGCGCAATTTCATCCCGCTGACTGCGTACCAGAACAGCTCCGTGAGCTTCGACTTCGAGGGCAACCATGTGCCCGCTGCGACCATCGCTCCTGCCCGTACCCGCTATCACCTGAACAAGGGCGGCGTGGACTACCGGCACATCCGGGTGATGAAGACTCTCACTGTGCTCGGCCGTCTGGTGGATGCACAGGGCCGGCCGCTCAGGGGCCATCACGTGATCAACCACGCCAGTCGCGGGGTCACGGAGGTCGACGGGTTTTTCTCGATGGAAATGAACGCCGGCTCGCCGACCCTTGAGGTGCGTCGGGAGAACAGCCTGCTGTGTCAGTTCCGCCTCAACGAGAAAGAGCATCGCAGCGAAAACAATGTGCTGATGATCGGTGACCTGCGCTGCACGCCGGACACCCTGGCCGATCTCGCATCCACCGAACAGAAGGCGGGTTGAGACCATGAAAAAGACTTCGTACTGTCTGGGCCTGCTGGCGGCTTTGTGCCTGCCGTCGGCCGAGGCCGTCAATCAGGAAATCCGCGCGCTGTTCCAGCCGGATTCCTCGCAGCCGAACAAGAATGTGTTCGTCAACAAGACGCCGAACAGTGGTTATTGCACCCTCGATCCGGCTCAGTGCACGGACAACAATATGTTCAGCATTCAATTGCCGGTGCGTTTCGAGTCCACCCGCGCAATCAATCCCGGCGATGCCATGGATCTGAAGGTGCCCGCCAACTGGCGGCAACTGACCGTCACTCATCGGGAAACCGGCGAGTCCGAAACTGTCGAAGTGCGAATCATCGGCATTGGTTCGAGATTTATCCTGAGCGACTCTGCAGCGAACCTGGTGGGGGTCTCGGACATTCTCGAAGGGCATCAGAAACTCTGGACCAGCAGCAGTTGGGTCTATGCACCGTCACCTTGCCAGTACAGCGGAGTGGGATGGTATTCCCCCGATACCTATCGGTTTTTCTGGAAAGCCCCCGTCGAAGCGGCTTGCAGCAAAGTCGCCGCTTACCGGATACCGTCGATGTCATTCGACACCCTCGATTTTGCCTACGAACTGCGTACTCCCAATCCGCTGGGCATGTCATCCGGACTGTATGGCGGCTCACACACCTACACCATTGGCCCCGGCGGCGACTTCCAGATGGGGCCGATGATGGTCCCGAATGACAACAACCTGACCCTGGATTTTGTGCTGGACGTGCAGCATGTGCTGAAGGTGGATATTCCGCCGGGCGGCGATAAGGTCGTGCTTGAGCCGCCGGGCGGCTGGCAGAGCTGGCTGGATCAGGGGCGACATCCGGTGCGGCTGTTCCGCGATCAAATGTTCCATATCTCGGCTTCGTCGAGATTCACCATGAAGCTGGAATGTGAAGACCGGTTGAACAACGGTTGTGCAGTCTCCGATCGTCAACCTCCCACCACCTACAAGGCCGAAGTCACAGTGTCCGTCAGCTTGCCCGACGGGATGACCGACAGTAGTGGACGGCCGGTCAGGAACCTGCCGGTGACCCATGTGCCGACCGGTGTGATCCACGTCGGCACCTATGTCGATCGCAAGCCGGGAACCCTGCATTTCAACATGAACGCACAGCACACCAAATTTGTGATCGACAGCTATGGAGAACGTCCTTTCAAAGGCAATTTCACCGTGATCTGGGATTCCGAAGTCTGACCTTCCTCTGCGAGCGGGAACAGGGATTGAACATGAACAAGCATTGGGTTGCCGGCGCGTTGCTGGCCGTGGCCGGGGCAATGAGTCACGGGGCGTGGGCGGCTCGCGAGGAGCGCACCTTCGAGGTATTCGTATCGGTGCCGAAGCGGCCGTTCTACATCGTCCCCACCGAGTCGGACTGGATTCACCGGCCACAACAACTGTCCTGGAGTGTCGCGAACGCGACCATGGGTGGGCTGCGCAAGCACTTCGATGTGCGGCATGACACCAGCGCCATCGAGGCTCGCCTCGACGGTGAGCCTTATCTGTCCAATGGCAGGTCCGGTGAAGACATCCCGCTGCGGGTCAGTTTCAACGGTGTGGAGTTGAGCCCGGACATCCAGCCCAGGGAAGTGGTGTCCCGTGCCGACGCGGCCGCAGGTAGTCGTGTGCTGCTTGAAATCCAGCCAGTGAAACCTCCCGGCGGTTACCGGCCGGGCGATTACGCCGGCAGCGTCATGCTGCTGTTCAACGCCAGAGCGCCCGGCGAATAGGGCCACGCGACAACTCGACTGAATGACAAATGGATTGAAAACATGAAAAGGACAACAGCCTGGCTGGGATTGCTGGCGGTGCTGGCGTTACCTGCGGCGGAAGCGGCGAATCAGGAAATCAGGGCACTGTATCAGCCGGATCCTGCGCAACCGGGCAAGAACGTATTCGTCAACAAGACACCGAGCACCGGGTACTGCACGAGTTATCCCGCCGATTGTGCCGCCGGCAACCGGTACAGTTTCCGGGTGCCGGTCCGGTTTGACTCTGTGCGTGCCATCAATGGTAACCAGGAGGTGGGGTTCAAGGTTCCGGCCAACTGGCGGTCACTGACAGTCACCAATCCAGTGACGCAGAAAAGCGAAACCGTCGAGGTACGCATCAGCGGGATCGGCTCGGAATATGTTCTGAGCTATCCGGCCGGCTATCTGGTGGGGTTGCCAGGCTCTGACTTCGAAGGGCACAAAAGGCTCTGGACCACCGGACGCTGGGATGCTCCAGGCTCTAACTGCAATTGGGGCACGCAGCAGAATGCGTACACGCCTACCACCTATCGATTTTTCTGGAATACGCCTCAGGAAGGCTGGTGCCAGAAGAGGCTTGATCAACGCTACCGGCTCGCGGAGATGTCCTTCAACACGGTCGATTTTGTTTATGAATTGCGCATGCCCAATCCCTTGGTCATGTCTTCCGGGCTTTATACCGGTGCGTTGACCTACACCCTCGGCCCCGGCGGGGATTTCGAAATGGGACCGGGAATGCAGCCCAACGATGGCAGCCTGACCTTGAACTTCACCCTCGACGTGCAACACACGTTGAAAGTCGATCTGCCTCCCGGCGGCAACAAGGTTGTCCTGGAGCCCGCAGGCGGCTGGCAGCGCTGGATCGACGGCGGCCGCAGACCCACCGAGATCTTTCGCAATCAACCGTTTTTCCTGTCGTCGTCATCGCGGTTCAAGGTGATGTTGCAGTGCAGTTCCCTGGGAGGGCCGGACTGCAACATCGGCAACAACCAGGTGGGTTATTCCAAGTTTCAGATCCGGCTCACGATGCCGCCCGGCATTGTGGGGCCCGGTGGTGCCGACGGCTGGTCCAGCACGCTTGAGTACAACACCTGGCTCGGTCCGTTTGAACCCGGCCGCTATATCGATCGCAAGCAGGGCATGTTGCGCTTCTTCATTTCCCCCAGGTTTCTGGATTTTCTGAAGCCCGGCATGAACGGCACGCTGACGGGCGATGCCACGATCATTTTCGATTCGGAAGCCTGATCCCCCATCACGGGTCCCTTTTATTTTTCATGAGGTTTAGACGATGACTCGCCTGTTTTTACTGTCGCTGTGCACGCTGTTCTGGACAACGGCCAATGCCGGACCGCAAATCAATGTGGGTACGGTGTACGACTACCTGGACGGCGAAAAAAGCACCTACCTGAAACGGGTGTTCAACAGCGGTGACAGCACTGCGTTCGTCAAGGTCAACGTGCTGGAAATTGTCTACGACGAAGGCGGTCAACCCAGGGAAGTTCCGGTCACCAGCGCTGCCGACGGGGCCTCGCGCAACGGTCTGATGGCCAGCCCGGCGCGGCTGATCATCCCGGCCCAGGGCATGCAGGGCACCCGTCTGCTGTACATGGGCGAGCGCGAACGGGAGCGCTATTTCCGGGTGCGTTTCGTGCCGGTGGTGCCGGAGAAGGAAGACGATTTCGTGGTCTCCGGCGAAGAGCGCGAGGACTACAAGAAGACCCTCTCGGCGGGCGTCAACGTGATGACCGGATTCGGCACGGTGTTTTTCGTACGTCCCAAAGATGCCCGCTACGACACTGTCCTCAACGACACCGGCAATCGGTATGAAGTGCGCAACAACGGCAACACGGTGGTCGTGGTCGATGAATTCAAGAGCTGCTCGCTGGACAAGGAAACCGACTGCGGTGCGACCGTCAAACACCACGTCATGGCCGGTCGCACGTTTGCCTTCGACAAGGAGAAGGGCCGCGAATACCGCTTCAAACTCGTGGAAGGCGAGCGCAGGCAGGATCTCAAGGTCGTCAGCCGCTGATACCCAGGAAACGACATGAACAAGCATTGTATGGCCGTCGTGCTGGCGGCAATCACCGTGTTGAATATCGGTACGGCATGGGCGGCGAGGGAAACGCTCAACTTCGAGGTCACGCTGACGATCCCCAGCCAGTCGTTCTACATTCTGCCGTCGGAGCCCGACTGGATTCACCGGCCGCAGCAACTGGTGTGGAACTTACCGGACTCGACCCTCGGCGGCTTCAGCAAGAACTTCGATGTGCGGCATGACACCAGCGCCATCGAGGCGCGTCTGGACAGTGCGCCTTACCTGTCGACGGGCAAACCCGGTGAAACCATCGCTCTGCGCGTGCGCTTCAACAACGTGGAGCTGAGTGCCGATCCGGTTTTTCGTCAGGTGCTGTCGAAGTCGGAGGCGGCAGCCGGCATGCGGGTGCCGTTGCAGATCGACCCGGTCAAACCGGTCGGCGGCTACAGGGCGGGAGAATACTTCGGCAACGTTCTGGTGCTGTTCAACGCCAGAGCCCCCGGAGCATAACGGCGACGGCCGCGATCGATAAGGGAAGGATCGCAGCCATCGCCATTCAGGAGAGCCGTCAGGGAGGCGGCTTCCTTATCGACGCAAAGGGAAGTGACATGATCAAGCAAGCGGTCATTGCCGTGTCCGTGGGCGTTTCGACCCCGATGGCCGGAGGCGTATTCGCGGCGCAGGAGAAGCACATTTTTGAAGTCTCGGTGGATATTCCGGTCCTGGAATTTTATGTGATACCGAGTGAACCGGACTGGATACATCATCAGCAGACACTGCCCTGGGACATTGCCACTTCGACCCTCGGCGGCTTGCGCAAGAACTTCGATGTGCGTACCGACAGCAGTGCCATCGAAGCCCGTCTCGAAAGTTTCCCCATTCTCTCCAGCGGCCAGGATTCGCGGGATGACATCAGTTTGCGTGTCACCTTCAACGGTACGGAGCTGAGCCATCATCCGGTACCGATCCAGGTGGTGTCCCGCGAGGAGGCCGTGGCGGGCAAGAGGGTGCGCCTGGAGATCGAGCCCCGGGTCCATCCCGACGGTTATACGCCGGGCGACTACTACGGCACCGTCAACATCATTTTCAATGTGGCAGCCCCGACGGGTTGATCGTTGAACCAACAACAAGACCGATTGCTGAGCAAGGAGCTGGTAATGGTTTCAGGGTTGCGAACATCCAACACATCACGCAAGACAAAGTGGTCGGCCGCCCTCTATGGCTGTCTGATCTGCTCGACCTCACACGCAGTGACTCAGGAAATCCGCGCGGTCTACGTTCCGGATCCTGCCAATCCGCAGGCCAATGCGTTCATCAACCAGACACCGCAGAGCGGCTACTGCGCCACCTATCCCAATGATTGCAAGCCGTTGTCGGGCGTTCGCCTGCCGCTGCGGTTCGCTTCGGTACAGGCACTGGAGCCGGGCTCATCCGAGCGCAATGGCGCGATGTTCAACATGCCGGCGCAGTGGCGCAGCCTGATGGTCACCAATGTCTTCACCGGCGAGACTGCGACGGTGGACATGCGCATCGGCGGGTTCGGATCCCAGTACGTACTGAGCGACACGGCCGCCAACCTGACCGGCGAAACCGACGACCAGCAGGCGCACTACAAACTGTGGGGCACCAGTTGGGGCGTCGCGCCGCTGCCTTGCCGGCCCGGGGCGATGCCGTCTCACGGGCCGGACTTTTTCCGCTTCTTCTGGAAGACGCCGGCCGAAGGCGTCTGCGCCAAACGGGCCGCGTTCATGATTCCCTGGATGTCCTATGGCTATCTGGACGTGGGCTACGAATTGCGCATGCCGGACCCGTTGAAGATGTCCGCCGGCCTGTACTCCGGTCAGCTGGCCTACGGTGTCGGGCCGGGCATGGACATCGACGCCGGAGACAATCTGCTGCCGGACGGCTCGGACGTGACCTTCAGATTCGTGCTGGATGTCCAGCATGTCCTGAAAGTCGATATTCCCCCCGGCGGCAACAAAGTGGTGCTGGTGCCCGAGGGCGGCTGGCTGGCCTGGTTGCAACAGGGGCGAAAACCGGCGCGGTTGTTTCGCGACCAGACCTTCAATATTTCTTCCTCGTCGCGGTTCAAGATGTTCCTGGAGTGTCAGTACGGCGGTGCGCAGTCCTGCGGGCTACGGGATTCGGAGGGCGGTGCCACGCCGGCGCAGGTATTCGTCAGCATCAGTCTGCCCGACAGCATCACCGACAACGCCGGACAGCCAGTACGCCGCCGGCCGCTGAGCGCCAGCCCGGACGCTCCGGGCTTTCAGCCGGGGCGGTTTCTGGACCGGGCGGCGGGCACGCTGCATTTCGAAATCCCCAGGGATTACGTCGAGCAAATGCTGCAGCCCGGTCAGGCCAGACGTTATGCCGGCAATGTCACGGTGATCTGGGATTCGGAGGTCTAGGGTCGCGTCTGAAGGCAGCCGGGCTGGCTGCCTTCAGACGACCGGACGGATCAGATCCCGGCACGCGCCATGGCCTCGCGAGTCAGTCGTTTATTAAGTACCTTCTCCTGCCGGCCGATACTTTCAAGCCAGGCGTCGAAGGTCTTCTGACTCATTTTTTCCGTTGTGAAAAGCAGTTCCTCGGGTATGGACAGTTGCTGCGCCAGTTCAGCGATGGTCTGTCTGAGCCCGGGTGAGCGGCCGTTTCCTTCGACCCAGCGCGCCTGGGCCGCCTGCAAATCGATCAGCAGATCGATCTTCTCCTGATGCGCGCGGGTATTGGCTTCGATTTCTCCCGGCCAGGTTTCACGCAGGTAACGATCCCAGAAAGGCTGGTCGAGCATCTGCTCGATCAGACCGTCACCGGCTTCCCTGTCGAGAATCCTGTCGCCGGCGGCATCGATGGTTGCCTCGCTGACCCCGGCGACCTGCCGGAATCTCATCGCTTCGGATTGCCAGGGCAGTTCAAGCCGTCTGGCCAGGCCGGTCTCATAGGCGAGATGGACTTCCACCTCGTCGGGTTCGCCCTGCCGGTTCGCGATATCGGCCCGGGCGATCTCATTGACCTGCCTGAGTCGCGCAGCGCCTTTGGCCAGTGTCACCAAGCGGCGTTCAAGCTCCTCGGGCGAGCGGGAAAAAATGCGAGCTTCCGATTCCAGCACGCGTATTCCCATGCTGTTGAACAGCTGGGCGCCGGCGTCTTCGCAACCTTCGGGGTCAGTCGACATCAGGAACAGTTCTTCGCGCAGCCGGGTGTCGATGTCCATGGCGTCGATCATGCGCCAGACACGGTCGGTCAACTGATCCAGTGCCTCGCCACCCTGTTCGTAATCGGCAGAACGGGTCAGCCCCTGCAGCACCTGGAAGAATCCGTCGGAGCCGGGTTCACTTGCCAGATCGTGCCAGGCTTCCGGGCGAAGCGTCCCGATGCCGGGCGTTTCATCAGCCAGTGCGGTGTCCACGGAAACCGGCCATTGCTCCAGCAAGTCTTCGGCAACCGTCGCGTAACTCTGTGACGGGCGAAGGCCCACGGATCTGCGATAACGCTCGTAAGTGGAGCGTGCCCGTCGGGTCAGTTGCTCCAGATGAACGCGCGTGCGTGCGATCAGATAAGCCTCATCGGAACCGGGCCGTACCTCGGGGATGTATCTGAGGGGATTGTTGCCCAGGTCGAGAAAGAACCCTCGGGGGCGGGGAACATCGAACAGGCCCAGCGGCCAGGCATCGATCTGTGTATTGATCAGGCTCAGGACCCGCAACCTCGGCATGCGCCCGACCGACAGGGGCATGCTGACGGGATTGTTGTCCAGCCGCAGGGTTTCCAGCCGTGTCAGTGTGTTCAGCTGCTGCGCGTTGGCGGGCGTCAGTTGCAGCTGGTTGTTGCTCAGGCGCAGGGTTTCCAGGCGCGGCATCTGCCCGATGCTGGCCGGCAGGGTCTTGAGACCGCAGTGTCTGGCGCTCAACTGGCGCAGTTGAGGGAAGTCCTTCAACAGTCCGTTGGCGGCCGAAGAGAATCCCTGGCCGTCCAGGTTCAGTGTCGTGACCTGATCGAGCCAGGGTTTGAGGCCGTCCGGCAACTGCCCCCACCAGTGCTGAAGGTCATGGGGCAGCATCTCTTTCGACAAGTCCAGCGCGTAGCCGCTCTCAAGGCTGATGCTGCGTTCCTGGAACACTTCGGCTTTGCGTTCGAAACATTCCAGCAGGCGGTCGGCGATAAAGCGCCCGCCTCTGTGCTGAAACTCTTGATAGGCGCGGGGCAGGCTGGCATCGGGTCCGTCGGCATCCCAATGGCTCAGGAAGCTCTGCCTCCAGCCTTCCAGTTTTTCCTTCAGCGTCATGAGTTCACTCTCAAGCCGCGCGATTTTCCAGTGTGGATCGCCGGTGGCGTGCAATGAGCGGGTGAATGCCGTTACCTCTGTTTCAGTGAAGTGTGGATAGAGATTCCTGACTTTATCTTCCACGCTCAGTGGCTCCCTGGACAGCCTCGGGCCGCGCAGCAACAGTTCCGTTTCCCGTTGAACAAAGGGGCGGATCGGGCGGCGGGCCAGCAATGTCCGGCGTTCGGCGGGTTTTTCGGATCTGAGCAGCACCCATTGCCTGAACATTTGCCCCTGGCCCGGGCGATAACCCAGGGCGCGGCGCTTGTCGTCGGGCAGGGCAGCCAGCACGGCATCAAAAAAACCGGCGGCTTCGTGCAGCCTGTTGTGGGCGCTGTCACGCACCTCATAACGTCCGTGTTCATCCCGGATCAACCTGCGCACTGTCGGGGCATCAGCGGGGCCGGCGCTGCTGCGCAACCGACCGTCGTAAGTGCCTTCGCGAACCTCCAGGCGCAAATCCGCAAAGGTGTCGGTGTAGATCCTCAGGGTTCCGAGGGCGAGACGTTCGGTATCCGGTACCAGCCAGGCCGGATCAAGCAACCCCTCGTTGGCCCGGGTGGCAAGTACCTCGAACTCGATTTCCCGGGCCAGGCTCTTCAGGCGCAGGGGGATGCGCTGTTGCTCGATCATGATGTTGTGCTCGGCGGCGGTCGCCTCGCTTGCCAGCGACTCGGCGAGTCGTGCCGACAGGCGAGTGTAGTGGCGCTGGATCAACTGAGCCCCGGCATCGCTGGAACGATTCCTCAAGCGGTACTGGTAGTCGAAGATTTCGCTGCCACGGGTTTGCACGGCGTCGGCCAGCCGGTTGCGCAACACCTGTGCCCGCCGGGCTTTCGGGTGGTTGCCGCCCAGCAGGGACTGCATGTCGGCGTCGTCGAGAAACTCCACCAGCCGTTCGGGCAACCGGTTGTCCATGACGTCGGCAATCCCGATGGACAGCGTCTGACTGTCGGACGCACGCGGGTTGCCGTACTGCCGGTAGGCGCCGGTCAGATCATTGTTTTGCCAGACCTTGAGGGCCTTGTCGGCCGGCCAGCCCGGCAGGTCGGCGACCATCCGGTCAAACCAGTGTGAATCCGGGGGCAAGGGCTGGCCGCTGCGAATGCGCTCGCCGATGGCTTTAGTTTCCTTCCGCGTCCTGGTGCGGGTGAGGGTGTCCTCGAGCAGCGGCGGTGGCAGGCGGTTCTCCACGTGCATCCGGCGCAATGCGTCGATCGGCGTGCCACTGATGCGCCGCATTTTTTCCAGCTCGACATCACTGAAGTCGTCGACCGAGTGCCCCAGGCGTCGCATCAATTGCGGGCCATCCCAGTCATGCGGGATTTCGGCTTCGTGAGTCCAGGCCCCCGCACCGTTGTGCTGCAGGCGCGGGGAGTAAGCCTGTGATCGGGAAGGGTGCTCGATACGGTAGTGACCGCTGCCGCGATCGAACCTGACAGCGTAGTGCTTGCCCTCCAGCGGCAGAACGGTCTTGCCGGCATGTTGGTGCAGACCCAGGGCATCCGGTCTGGCGCTATCCGGCAAGGCCAGTTGCGACTGCTCGTACGGCTGGAGGTCCGGGTGCCACAAGCGCGTGCTGCCATCGAACGAGCGTACGGCTTTCATGTTTTCAACCAGCGGCGACAACTTCAGCAGCAACGGCCTGGCGACCAGGGCGCCACTGGCGAAAGCCGCCAGTTGCAGGACGTCGTTGACCACTCCCACCACATGCTCCGCCGCCTCTTCCCAATGGCCCAGTGTCAGATCCACAACCCCTTCGATGACTTCACTGGTCAATTGCCAGGCGGTGTAGCCCAGCATTGCAAGGCCGACAACCGGAGTGAATGGCGCGACCACCATCACTGCCACGTTCAGTATGTCCTGGGCAATCCTGAAGACGTTTGCCCACCAGTCGGCGCGAGCGTTCTGGTCAGCATCCGCGGTCGGCACGGCGATGTTGCGCGCATCGTTGAGGATCTTGTCCAGCTGGCGCTGATAGAGCGTGTTCCACAAGGCTCCGCTGACCGGTGTCGCACCGTATTGCAGGTTGGGGTTGCTGACCGGTGTTTCGCGCCAGGAAGGCCGTGGATCGCCGCGTTCATGTGGATACCATTTCACATGCAGCAGACGCTGCTTGAGGTCGGCGAAGAAATGCCCGCGCTGGTGGTGATCGACAAACTGGCTGAAGAACTCCCAGTAACTGCTCCCGGTGGACGGCAGCGTGTCGTTCTTCTGCAACTGGCGGGTCAGCTCCGTGAGAAATTCAAAGTGGGAGGCGTACTCCTTCAACGGATGTTCGGGGTCGTGCGGAACGTAGGCAATGATCCGCGACGAGGACAGTGGCTGCTGCGGATCGGGGCGCAGGATCAGGATGCCGGTCATCTTCAGGTCCATGATGGTCAGCTCGCAGGCCTCCATCGGTTGCCGGCCAAACCTGAGTGCCGCGCGACCGTCGAGCAGGGCACGAATCAATTGCAGTCCTTCCCGGTCGATGTCTTTCTTTGCCAGCGCCATGTGTGCGGCCGCCCGGAGTTCGGCCTTCTGGCTCTGCACCACCAGTGACTGCACGTAGCTGCGTGCGGTCGGCTCGTCGTTCAACAGCATGTCCTGAAGATGTGCCTGATAAAGCCTGCCGATATCCAGTTCGCGACACAGGGTCTGGAACTGGGCAACGGTCATCAGTCGATCCAGTGGCGAAATATCGTATTGATCATTCACATGTTCTCTTTTGACGAGAAACGCGGAGTTCGATGCGTAAGTTTCGTTTTGAGAAAAGTTGTTCAACGCGGCTTCGAGTAATGACACTTTTCTTGTGGATGAACCACTCAAGGTCTCTATCACGTACCAGGGTGATCTGGCTTCGCGGTACAGCATCAGAAACGTATTTTTGATATCGACATCGATGCCGGTTTTTTCCCGCAAGCGGGCCTTGAGCAGCGGTTCGGCAAACGAGTGAATGTCTTTCAGTCGGGCCAGTGCCCTGTCGGCAGCGTTGCGGGCTGCCCAGGCGCTTCGGTTGACGCTGGCCAGTTGCGGCACCATCCAGGATTCACGGCGCGGTTTGATCTTTTTCAATGCTTCGCCGTGATGCAGTTTCATATCGGTAAATACCGGATCGATCCGCGATTTTATTAATTCGTAATGTTGCCCTTTGTATTCGGTTGTTGCGGTCATGGGTACAGCCTTGAATAAGTCAGGAGTATTGAGCCTAACGTTCAAGTGTGCAGAGGATTAGTTCAAAAGCCTGTTTCTGGAGTGCGAACCAGGCAGGTGAAAGATTGAATATTGGAATGCATAAAATAATTAGTTATTGCCTCCACCACTTCAATCAGCGTTACGCGTTGGCAGGTTCATCAGAGCCACTTGGGGAGCCTGCGGTGGTCGGCACTGCGAATCGCTGCCCGGTTGCAGATACGGCATCAGGATCGGCGCCATGCCCTTGAGCACCTGCACCGGCAGGGCCGAGGTGAATTTGAAGTTTTCCGCCGAGCGTCCCGGAACGAACGCGGTGAGCGTGCCGAAATGGTGGTCGCCGATGTAGAACACGAAGGTCGCCGTGCGGTTGATCGACTTGGAACTCAAAATGCGCCCGCCGGAACCGATGGCCTCGATGCGGTTGTCGCCCGTACCGGTTTTTCCGCCCATGGTCAGCGGTGTGCCATCGTTCAGTTTGAAACTGCCGGAAACACGTTTGGCGGTTCCCGAGTCCACCACTTGCGACAGTGCCTCGCGCATGGCAGTGGCGACTTCCGACGGCATCACCCGTTTGCCGACGTGAGGGTCGTTGACCAGTTTCGTCTCGTAAGGCGTGCCGGCGGCAAAATGCAGGCTGTCGATGCGCAGGGTCGGCATGCGCACACCGTCATTGAGGATGGTGCCGATCAACTCGGCCAGCGCGGCGGGGCGGTCGCCGGAGCTGCCGATGGCGGTGGCCAGCGACGGCACCAGGTGATCGAACGGGTAACCGACCTTCTGCCAGCGCTGATGGATGTCGAGGAAGGCTTCGATCTCCAGCATGGTGCGGATCCGACTGTCCCGGGCGCCCTTGTGCTTGCTCTTGAACAGCCAGCTGTAGACTTCCTGACGTTCGAACTGGCTGGCCTTGACGATCTGGCCCCAGGTCGCGTCCGGGTGGTTGAGCAGGTAGCCGATCAGCCACAGGTCCAGCGGGTGCACCTTGGCAATGAAGCCCTGATCCGGCAAATCGTAGGTGCCGGGGCCGTAGGCCAGATAAAGCCGTTCGAGGCGTTCGTCGGTGAGTTTCTCGGTGATTTTCACGCCCTTCAGATGCGAGCGGACAAAGCTGTTGAAGTCTTCCTGACTGGCGTTGGGTAGCAGGTAGCGATGCACGGCGGCCATGCGGATCGGCGTCGGGCGCATGCTGTCGAGGAAGGTGTCGAGGCGGGCCTGGGTGTCCTTGTTCTTGTACTTCTTCCAGAACTTGAGCAAGAACGAAGTGCCTTCGCGGTCGGCGAACGAAGCGAGGTACTCCTGACGCCGCGGGTCGCGATCATCCTTGAGCAGCTCGGCGCTGTTGTTGGGGCCGGAGTAGGTGGTGTAGCGCACCAGGTCGCGCATCAGGCGAATGAACGGCAGGTTGATCGACTCGCGCAGGGCATCGCGCAGGGTCGGCATGCGGCCGTTGTCTTCCTTGCGAAAGTTGTGGAACACGTGCAGGCCGCCACCGGTGAAAAACGCCTCGCCGGGGCTGGCGGAATATTTGCGGTCGAGGGCTGCGCCGAGCATCTTCGACAGGTCGTGATCCTTGTTCTGGATCAGGTAATCGATCACCCACTGGGTCAGGCGATCCTGATCCGGTACGTCGACTTTCTTCAGTTCCGGCACGCTCATGGCGCCGTATTTGTCGTGCAGTTCGGAGATGATTTGCAGGTAGGTGGTCAGCACCCGCATCTTCGCCGTGGAGCCCAGTTCCAGTTTGCTGCCTTCGTTGATGTCGAACGGCTGGTCGGTGCTGTCGGTCTGCACCCGCACCCGCGAACCGTCCGGTGTCAGCTCGAACAGGGTGAAGCTGTAACGTACTTGTGTGGTACTGGTGGGCGTCAGCAGGCGTTCACCGAGCAGGCCGATTTCGGCGGCGTAGGCCGGGTCGGCGAGTTTCTTCAGGTAGGCGGTGGCCTGGGTTTGCAGCTCGCCTTGCAGGGTGCTGGTGGCCGAGAGGTCGAGGCGGTCGAGGTCGTACAGCGGACGATTGAGCATCGAGGCCAGACGGCTGCGGGCGACGCTGATGCCTTTGTTGGTTTCGATCGGCTGGATCGTCGGCTGGGTCTGCCAGTCGCGATAGGTAACCTTGCTGGCCAGGGCCGCATCGGCCAGTGCGTTGTCGATCACGCCGTTCTGCTTGAGCAGCCGCAGATGGCTGTCGGTGAGGTCGGCCAGTTCTTCCCGGCCCTTGGTCAGGTAATGGGAAGGACGGCGCTGGGCGATCATCAGCGAGAGCATTTCCCGCAGGGCCAGGCCCTTGTCGGCCAGGGTCTGCGGATCGGTCGCGGTACTGGCGAGCTTTTTATTGGCTTCATTGAAATCGGCGCCGTACCAGACGCGTAAACCTTCGGCCATGCCGTGGACTTCACCATGCCCCGGCACTGCCGACAGCGGCACGCTGTTGAGGTAGTCACGAATGATGTTGCGCCGCGCCGGCAAGGTGTCCGGGCCAGCCTGATAGGCGCGCACGCTGGCGGAAATCATCTGGCGGATTTTCTCGGCACCGTTGACGGTCAGCCCATCAGGTGAGTGGCGATACTTTTCCAGTTGCGTGGCCAAGGTGCTGCCGCCGGCCGACTGTCCCGGCAAGTGCAGCAACTTGGCAACCTGCGACCACGCGGCCATGCCGAAGCGCGGCCAGTCCACCGCCGGGTTGGCCAGCGGCTGTTTGGGATCCAGCAGGAAACGGTTTTCGATGAACAGCAGGCTGTTGACCACCACCGGCGGGATCGACTCGAAACTCGAATACAGCTGTTGCGGATAGTTGTACTGATACAGCGGCGCGGCGCGGCAATCGGTGATCGACAGCCCGGCCTGGATTTTTTCGGAGTAGGGCACGAACAGGCCCTTGTCGGTATAGCCGAGCAGCGCTGGCGAGAAGCGCGTCTGTTCGGTGATCACGTAATTGCGCTTGAGCAGTCGTGGCAAAAACTCGTCCAGCGAGCTGTAACCCAGACGCAGATCGAACGGCCCGTTGCCCGGATAACGAATGGCTTCGCTGGGGCCCGGTTGCAGTTCATAGGTCAATTTGGCGGCGTACTGGCTGACCTCGCGGGATTGAAAACGCGAGGTGCGCATTTCCTTCATCGCGGCCAGGCCCACCACAATCGCAATGATCACCAGCAATAGCCAGAAAGCCTTCCACCCATGCCGGTTACGACGGGGTTTCTCAGGGACAGGCGCTTCATCCACACGTTCAGTCGGAACCACTTTTTCACTCGAATCGGTTTGCCACAAAGCGCCCATAGTCGATTGATCCATTCACGCAGATTGATCGGACTTGACTGAAGCTTAGTCGGTGGTTGGCGCGGGTGAAAAAATTGTGAAGCTTCGACCCTGAACAAATCTGCGCAGTGGGCAATCCGGCAGCAACGTGTGTGCAGGTCTCGAAAAAGCGCGGATCAGAGCGGTTGGCGGGTAAATACGACTTGGGTAGGGGCATGACGCTGCACCATTGCTGTGCAATACTCGGCGCCCATTTCGGCAGTGAATAATCCGGTTTTTTCAGGAGTGTTTATCTCGAAAGTTCGATGGTTGGCGAATTTTGTCGCTGAATATCGCGTCTTTTAGAGTGAAATATCCTGCTGGAAGCTTTTTATACTGCCAGCCCCGCTGACCCTCAGGCCCGGACCTGGAGGGCGCGTCCACCCACGAGGTCGATGCGGTGTCGGGAAGCCAGGGCTTATCGGCCGACGCTTCGACACTCGGTGGTCTATCCAATAACAAGACGAGGAAGTCCCCCATGCCAGTCGGCAATCACCCGCCCCATGGCGAGACCGCGAACGGCGGTCCACTCAAACGCGAACTCGGCGAACGGCATATCCGTCTGATGGCGCTCGGCGCCTGTATCGGTGTCGGTCTGTTTCTCGGTTCGGCCAAGGCCATCGAAATGGCCGGCCCGGCGATCATGCTGTCCTACATTATCGGCGGTCTGGCGATCCTGGTGATCATGCGCGCCCTCGGCGAGATGGCGGTGCACAACCCGGTGGCCGGTTCCTTCAGCCGTTACGCGCAGGATTATCTCGGCCCGTTGGCGGGGTTTCTCACCGGCTGGAACTACTGGTTCCTGTGGCTGGTGACCTGCGTCGCGGAAATCACCGCGGTGGCGGTGTACATGGGCATCTGGTTCCCCGATGTACCGCGCTGGATCTGGGCGCTGGCGGCGCTGGTCAGCATGGGTTCGATCAACCTGATCGCGGTGAAGGCTTTCGGTGAATTCGAGTTCTGGTTCGCCCTGATCAAGATTGTCACCATCATTGCTATGGTGCTCGGCGGCATCGGCATCATCGCCTTCGGTTTCGGCAACGACGGTGTGGCGCTGGGGATTTCCAATCTGTGGACTCATGGCGGCTTCATGCCCAACGGTGTGATGGGCGTGTTGATGTCGCTGCAGATGGTGATGTTCGCTTATCTGGGCGTGGAGATGATCGGCCTGACCGCCGGTGAAGCGAAGAACCCGCAGAAGACCATTCCCGGTGCCATCGGCTCGGTGTTCTGGCGGATTCTGCTGTTCTACGTCGGCGCACTGTTCGTGATCCTGTCGATCTACCCGTGGAATGAAATCGGCACTCAGGGCAGCCCGTTCGTGATGACCTTCGAGCGTCTGGGCATCAAGACTGCCGCCGGCATCATCAACTTCGTGGTGATCACCGCCGCGCTGTCGTCGTGCAACGGCGGCATCTTCAGCACCGGGCGCATGCTCTACAGCCTGGCGCAGAACGGCCAGGCGCCTGCCGCTTTCGCCAAGACCTCCAACGGCGTGCCGCGTCGGGCGCTGCTGCTGTCGATCTTCGCCCTGCTGCTGGGCGTACTGCTGAATTATCTGGTGCCGGAAAAAGTCTTCGTCTGGGTGACTTCGATTGCGACCTTTGGCGCGATCTGGACCTGGGTGATGATCCTGCTGGCCCAGCTGAAATTCCGCAAAGGCCTGAGCGCCAGCGAACGCGCCGGCCTGAAGTACAAGATGTGGCTTTTCCCGGTCAGCTCCTATCTGGCGCTGGCGTTCCTGGTGCTGGTGGTGGGCCTGATGGCGTACTTCCCGGATACCCGCGTGGCGCTGTATGTCGGCCCGGCGTTCCTGGTGCTGCTGACCGTTCTGTTCTACGTGTTCAAGCTGCAACCGACCGATGCGTCGCAAGGCGCGGTGCGTTCGGCGTCGTAAATCGCCATTGCTGAAACCTGAAAGCCCCGGTCGATTGGCCGGGGCTTTTTTGTGGCCGGGAGATTGAGGCCGCTTGTCTGAAACCAGCGTAAAAAACGACCTCTGACTTCGTGCCATGTTCCAAGCTTTATCACTGTCGAAATCAGCACAACGGTGAACAGAGGCACTGAAATGAGGATGAGCGATTTTCTCGTACGAGAACTCGGCCGCCGTCAGGTCGTGCTGTTTTTCCTGTTCGCCACGATGCTGTACATCCTGCCGCTGCTCCTCGCCGACTTCCCCTACATCGACGACAACTGGCGCACTCTGGCTGCCGGCAATGTCTGGGCCGGGCAGGGGCGCCTGTTCATGGACTGGCTGTATAAAGCGCTGACGTTCACGGGCGCTGCGCCGAACATCTTTCCCTTGCCGCTGTTGCTCGCCACGCTGGCCATGTCATTGGCCCTGACCCGACTGACCTTTCACTATTTCCCAGAGCCCACGCTTGCCTGTTGTCTGGTGCCGTTGCCGCTCTGGTATAACCCGTTCCTGTTGCAGAACCTGTCCTATCAATACGACGGGGCCGGGATGGCCCTGAGTCTGGTGGCGGTGATTTACGCGATCACGTTTGGCGGCACTTCCCGGATACAGCGATGGCTGGTGCCTTCGGTGTTGCTGGCGCTGGCGATCGGGCTGTATCAGATCAGCCTCAATGTGTTTCTCGGGCTGTGTTGTGTGGAGTTACTGAGGACTGTTCATCGGCGCATGCCCTGGGCAGAGCTCTGGCAACTGGCGGGCTGGAAGCTGGCGCAACTGGTGCTGGGCGTGTCGATCTACGCGATCACGGCCTATCCGTTCACGGATTCCACACGTACCGAACTGCTCGACTTCAGTGCTGACCCACTGTTGCAGATCAGCATCAATTCTGGCCGGGTCATGGAGAAGGTGGCGTTGCTGTTTCACAGTGGCTACACGGCAGTGTTCGTCGTGTTGCTGATGTGTGCTTTATTCGGTGGTGTGCGAATGGGACGGCAAATTCGCCTGCGCCAGGAACCACCCGTAAAGGGCCTGCTCCTGAGTTTTGGCTGCCTGCTGACCTTGCCGCTGATTGTATTGCTGGTGCCGGGGATGACACTGCTGTTTCGCGACTTCAACGAAGGCGCACGCACCTTGATGGGATTCGGCGTGCTGTTGATGTTGCTGTTCTATCTGGCCTGTACCGGATTGACGTCGCTGCACTCGCGGCTGCCCCTGTTGTTGGCGATTCCTCTTCTGGCAACGTTGTCGCTGTCCTTCGCCTACGGGCGGGTGCTGACGATGGAAAAAACCTTCGCCAGCAGCGCTCTCTACAGCCTCAGTCACGACATTTCCTCACATCGCGAACTGCGCGACGCCAAGCGGATTTATATGTCGGTCACTTACTCCGACCGCTGGCTGGCGAGTGCGACGGGTACGTTCAAACAGTTGCCGGTACTGCGCTATCTGCTGAACATCGATTACTTCATGCTCGCGGAAAATCTGCCCTCGGCAGGCATCACCAACGTGGTCGCCGAACGCGAACGGCGCAACGCCACGCGCGTCGGCTATCAGGGTTTTCCCGCGTTGGTGGACAGCCTCTATTACCGCATCTACCTGATCGGCGATTACGGTTTCATCGTCATGAAAGAGCCGCCCCATGGTCGGCTCTTGAGTTGGTGAGTCTTGCCGCTAGGCAGCTGCGATGTCCTGCGGCTCAAAACTGTCCGCCCGCGCCATCTGCCACATCCGCGAATAGAACTCGCCGTTCACTTCCCCGGTGAGCAGTTCCCCCGGTTTCAGGAACACGTGCAGCTGCGAGAACAGTTTGATCTCGGTGGCCGACATGCGCCGTACCAGGTGCTTGGCCGACAGTTGCGACGGATGATCGAGGCCGGCGGCCGCGAGCATTTCCGCCAGCGCCTTCAACGTGTTGCGATGGAAGTTGTAGACCCGCTGGGCCTTGTCCGGCACCACCAGCGCACGCTGGCGCAGGTTGTCCTGGGTGGCGACGCCGGTCGGGCATTTGTTGGTGTGGCAGCTTTGCGACTGGATGCAGCCGATGGCGAACATGAAACCGCGCGCCGAGTTGGCCCAGTCGGCGCCGATGGCCAGCACACTGGCGATGTCGAAGGCGCTGACGATCTTGCCGCTGGCGCCGAGCTTGATCTTGTCCCGCAGATTCAGGCCCACCAGGGTGTTGTGGACGAACAGCAGGCCTTCGCGCATCGGCACGCCGATGTGGTCGGTGAACTCCACGGGTGCGGCGCCGGTGCCGCCTTCCTTGCCGTCGACCACGATGAAGTCCGGGAGGATGCCGGTTTCCAGCATGGCCTTGGCGATGCCCATGAACTCCCACGGATGGCCGAGGCAGAACTTGAAGCCCACCGGTTTGCCGCCGGACAGTTCACGCAGTTGCTGGATGAAATGCATCATCTCGATCGGTGTGGAAAACGCGCTGTGGCGGGACGGCGAGATGCAGTCTTCGCCCATCAGGATGCCGCGGGTGTCGGCGATTTCCTGGGTCACCTTGTGCTTAGGCAGAATCCCGCCGTGGCCGGGTTTGGCACCCTGGCTCATCTTGATTTCGATCATCCGCACCTGCGGGGTCTGCGCCTGGGCGGCGAAACGTTCCGGGTCGAAACGGCCGTCGCTGGTGCGGCAGCCGAAGTAACCGCTGCCCAGCTCCCAGGTCAGGTCGCCGCCGTGTTCGCGGTGATAGGGGCTGATGCTGCCTTCGCCGGTGTCGTGGGCGAAGTTGCCGAGCTTCGCACCCTGGTTCAGCGCGCGGATCGCGTTGGCGCTGAGGGAGCCAAAACTCATGGCCGAGATGTTGAACACCGACGCCGAATACGGCTGGGTGCATTGCGGGCCGCCAACGGTCACGCGAAAACTGTTCGGATCGCTCAGCGGCGCCGGGCGCATCGAGTGGCCGATGAACTCGAAACCGGACTGATACACGTCGATCAGGGTGCCGAACGGTTTGTCGGCGCTTTCATTCTTGGCCCGCGAATACACCAGCGAACGCTGGGCGCGGGAGAAGGGCAGGGCGTCGCTGTCGGATTCCAGCAGGTACTGGCGGATTTCCGGGCGAATCCCCTCGACCAGATAACGGATGTTGCCCAGGATCGGGTAGTTGCGGCGCACCGCGTGGGGGCTCTGCATCAGGTCAAACAGACCGAGCAGGCTCAGCACCCCGGTGACGGCAGTGATCGGCCACAGCCAGTCATGGTCGAGAAAGGGCAGGCTGGCGAGGGTGAAAATCACGCAGACGGCAAAGAAGGCGTAGCGGCTCAGGAGTGACAGGCTCATACGGTTTCCTTGGTTCGGACAGATTTTTTTGCGGCAGTCAGGCGTTCTGCGCCTGCAGGAAGATCGAAAACAGCTCCGACTGGGATTTGATCCCCAGCTTGCTGTACATGTGTTTCTTATGGACTTTCACGGTTTCAACAGAGATTTCCAGCTTACGGGCGATTTCTTTACTGGAGCAACCGCTGAGCATCAAACGCCCGACATCCAGTTCCCGGGCGGTCAGTTGCGCGCCCTTGAGTTGCTGCACCGACGCTTCGAGCTGCACCCGCCAGTCCGGTTGCGCCGGCGACGGGGCGAGGGCGACGATTTCATTGATTTCGTAGGGCAGGCGCTGGCGCAACAGGCCGAGCACCCACGGCTGGATCAGCGACAGCAGGGCAATCTGCTCGCCACTGAAGCGCTGCTTGCTGCCCAGTGACAGGCACAGCGTGCGGTCGCCTTCGAGCTGGCAATTGAACTGGATTTCGTCGGCCACCACATTCAGACGAAAGTATCGCTGGTAATACTCGGTCAGCTCGAAATGCTCCGGCGCGACCTCCGACAGGCGGTACAACCCGGTGCGCGATTGCTCGCGGCAGGCGATGTAGAACGGGTCGAGCATGTACAGACCGCGCAGGTAATCCTGGAACAACTGGTCGGGACTGCCATCTTCCCCCGGACATTCGGCGAACACCTGCGGGTGACGGTCGGCGCTGAACAGCAGCGCCACCCAGCTATCGAACGGCACGTACTGGTCGAGCAGGCGCACCAGTTGCGCCCAGAAATTCGGCTTGTCGAGGGCGTCGATCAACTGCCCGACGGCGCGGTGCCAGGTGATGTCGTCAAACGAAACAGTCATGCCTCTACCCCTATCGGGTTACCCCGGCCGCGTAATTCCCTGGCCGGTCGAATGCCGAGCATACTGGCCCACAGACAGCCGCCGGGCAATCTTTCGGCGCCCGGCGCTCATAACAAGGACTCCCCATGAAAGTCGAACTCGCCCAACTGGCGGGCCGTGACAAAGACACGGCGTACAACCTTGAACGCGCCCTGGCGGCGATTGCTGCGTGCCCCGCCGACACGCAACTGATCGTGTTCCCCGAGACCCACCTGATGGGCTTCCCGACCGTCGACACCGTGGCGCAGATCGCCGAGCCGCTGGATGGGCCGACCGTCAGCGCGGTGCAGGCCGCTGCCCGCGAACGCAACGTCGCCGTGGTGATCGGCATGGCCGAGAACGACAACGGCCGCTTCTACAACACCACGCTGCTGATCACCCCCGAAGGCATCGCCCTGAAATACCGCAAGACCCATCTCTGGGCCTCGGATCGCGGTGTGTTCGAGGCCGGTGACCGTTACGCCACGTGCCTGTGGAACGGCGTGCGGGTCGGTCTGCTGATCTGCTACGACATCGAGTTCCCGGAGTCCGCCCGTGCTCTGGCGCAACTGGGGGCTGAATTGCTGATCGTCACCAACGGCAACATGGACCCGTACGGGCCGACTCACCGCACCGCGATCATGGCACGGGCCCAGGAAAACCAGGCGTTTGCGCTGATGGTCAACCGCGTGGAAGCCGGGGATGACGGGTTGATGTTCGCCGGCGGCAGTGCGCTGGTGGATCCGCTGGGCACGGTGCTGTTCGAGGCCGGGCGTGAGGAAGGGCGGTTCAGCGTTGAACTGGATTTCGGTCAGCTGGCGCTGGCGCGCAAGGATTATCGGTATCTGGATGATCAGCGGTTGAGGTTGCCGGGGGAGGTGGTGGAGCGGGATGGCGGTGTTCGGGAGCTTTTGATTCCTGCCCGTTGACCGCTGCCCTCACCCTAACCCTCTCCCAGAGGGAGAGGGGACTGACCGAGGTGTTCATTCGAAGTACATCGACCTGAGGAATCAAGTCGAACTCAGGTTTTGAAAAGCCCCCGATCTGCTCCCTTTCCCCCTCGCCCCCTTGGGGGAGAGGGTTGGGGTGAGGGGGTAAGGATCTCCAGTCGAACAAAAAAACAAGCAACACCCAAAACACTCGCCGAACTCGGCCTCTGCCATAAATCCAATAAAATCCGGAGTAAGTCGCCCATGGCTCGTTTGCAACGCACCCTTTCGCTGGGGTCGGTGGTGCTGTTCGGCATCGCCTACATGACGCCGATCATTGTCCTCGGCACGTTCGGCATCCTCGCCCAATCCACCGCCGGCATGGTGCCCGCCGCGTATCTGGCGGCGCTGGTGGCGATGTTCTTCACCGCCATGAGTTATGGCCGCATGGCTGCTGCATTTCCGGTGGCCGGCTCGGCCTACAGCTATGTGCGCAAGGCCATCAGCCCGAAACTCGGTTTCATCGCCGGTTGGGCGGTGCTGCTCGATTATCTGTTTCTGCCGATGGCGATCTGGCTGATCGGTGCCGCGTACCTCGCTTCGGCCTTCCCGTCGATCCCGCAGTGGATCTGGGTGCTGGCGTTCATCGGCATCACCAGCGCGATCAACATCATCGGCCTGAAACTGGCCAACGGCATCAACGCCTTGCTAATGCTGGTGCAGTTTCTGGTACTGATCGCCTTCGTCGCCCTGTGCGTGCATTACGTCGGCGGCGATGCCAGCACGCCGCTGTGGTCGATCAAGCCGTTCTTCAACGGCGACATGCAGATGCCGCTGATCATGAGCGGCGCGGCCATCGCCTGCTACTCGTTCCTCGGTTTCGATGCAGTCAGCACCCTCACCGAAGAAACCCGCGATGCACGTCGCACCATCCCTCGGGCAATCATGCTGATTACCTTGATCGGCGGGCTGATCTTCGTCGGCGTGTCGTACTTCGTGCAGGTCGCGCATCCGTCGTTCCAGTTCGACAACGTCGACTCGGCGGCCTACGAGATTGCGCGCAACATCGGCGGCGATCTGTTCGTCTCGATCTTCCTCATCGGCCTGATTGTCGGTCAGTTCGCTTCGGGTCTGTCCGCCCAGGCCAGCGGTTCGCGGCTGCTGTTTGCGATGGGCCGTGACGGCGTGTTGCCGAAGTCATTTTTCGGCACCTTGCACGAGCGCTTCGGTACGCCGGTCAACAGCATCCTGCTCTGCGCCGTGGTGGCATTGCTCGCGCTGAAACTCGACGTGACCACCTCGACCTCGTTCATTAACTTCGGCGCGTTCCTGGCCTTCAGCCTGGTCAACCTGTCAGTGATTTTTCACTACTGGATCGGTGGCGAGAAAAAAGGCCTGCGCGAGCTGCTGCTGTTTCTGGTGTTCCCGTTCATCGGCCTGGTGGCGGACTTGTGGCTGATGGTCAGCCTCGATCACCTGGCGGTGTATCTGGGCCTGAGCTGGCTGGCGATTGGCGTGGTGTATCTGGCGGTGCTGACCGGCGGTTTCCGTCGCCAGCCACCGGAAATGGATTTCCAGGAAGCGACCTGAGCTCAGGCCGCAGGCCGGGTCTGGCGCAATGGCAGTTGCACGCGAAACGTGGTGCCGGCGCCCAACGTGCTGCTGACTGAAATATCCCCGCCGTGTTTCTTCACGATGCCATAGGACAGGGACAGGCCCAGCCCTGTCCCCTGGCCTACGGGTTTGGTGGTGAAAAACGGGTCGAAGATTTTCTGCAGGGTCTCGGGGGCAATGCCCGAGCCGGTGTCGGCCACTTCGATGATCGCCGACTCGCCCTGCACCGCAGTGCGCAGGGTGATGGTGCCGCGCTCGGCACCCATGGCCTGCGCAGCGTTGATCACCAGGTTCATGATGACCTGATTGATCTGCGAGGGCAGGCACTCGATCTCCGGAAGGTCCTGATATTCCTTGACCACATCGGCCTTGTACTTGAGCTCGCTGGCGACGATGTTCAGGGTCGACTCGATGCCCTGCTGCAGGTTCGCCCACTGCCATTGCTGCTGGGTGTCGACCCGGGAAAAGTCCTTGAGGTCCTTGACGATCTGCCCGACCCGGCCGATGCCTTCCTTGGATTCGCGGATCAGCACCGGAATGTCTTCCAGCAAAAAATCCACTTCCAAGTGCTCGCGCATTTGTTGCAACTGCGCAGCCGGCTCGGCAGCCAGGGCCTGCCCCGCTGAGTGGTAGGCGCCGAGCATGGCCAGCAGTTGCTGGAAGTAACCGTCGAGGGTGCCGAGGTTGGAGGAAATGAAGCCGATCGGGTTGTTGATTTCGTGGGCGACCC
Organism: Pseudomonas kribbensis; assembly: GCF_003352185.1. Lineage (GTDB taxonomy): Bacteria > Pseudomonadota > Gammaproteobacteria > Pseudomonadales > Pseudomonadaceae > Aquipseudomonas > Aquipseudomonas kribbensis. The sequence continues at coordinate 5,073,278 of NZ_CP029608.1, read as the reverse complement.
CGGCGGCCAGTTGCCCCAGCGAAGCGAGTTTTTCCGACTGCACCAACTGGCCTTCCAGTTGCTTGCGTTCGTCGATTTCCCGCTGCAAGGCTTCGCTGGCCTGTTTGAACTGGGCCGTGCGCTGGTCCACCAGATGTTCCAGGTGATGCATCTGCAATGAAGCGCGCTCGGTCATCTGCCATTTGGTCAGCAGGGTGTTGGCCATCTGCTGGACTTCGATGTTGTCGAAGGGCTTTTTCAGGATCAGCAAGCGGTCATGGGCGTGCAGGCGATCCAGCAGTTCATCCCAGGAATAATCGGAATACGCGGTGCAGACCACCACCTGCAATTGCGGATCCTGCAGCCACAACTGCTCGATGGTTTTCGCTCCGTCCCAACCGTCGGGCATGCGCATGTCGACAAAGGCCAGGGCGTAGGGGCATTGCTCCTGCAGAGCCAGGTTGAGTTTGGCCAGGCCTTCCTCGCCGCCATAGGCCGAGTCCAGTTCGAACATCGCCCGCCGGGGCTTGGCGGGGGCGCCGAACAGGGCCGCCTCCATCTCGTCCAGTTCCGCCGACTGCGCCCGGTTCGGGGTGAGGATCTTGCGAAAGTCTTCGTGGATCGACGGCATGTCGTCGATCAGCAGGATGCGGCGGTTCGACAGTTCGCTCATGCGTTCTCCGTTACGGTGACAAGCGGGATCTGCAAGGTGAACAGCGCACCCAGCCCCGGCCCGTCGCTGTGGGCGGTGAGATGGCCGTTCATCTCGATGGCCGCGAGGGCGCAACTGTGCAGGCCAAAGCCGTGGCCATCCTTGCGGGTGGTGAAGCCGTGGGCAAAGATCCGCGTCATGTTTTCCGGGGCGATGCCCTCGCCATCGTCCCGGACGCTGATCTCCAGAAAGCCTTCATCGACGATCTTCACGCCCAGGGTCATGGTCCGCGGGCGGTTGCTGAGGTCGGACATCGCGTACTTGGCGTTGCTGATCAGATTGATCAGGATCAGCAGCAGACGGTGCTTGTCGCCCATCACTTGGGGCACGTCGCCGTAATCCTTGACCACCGTGACGTGATGCCGGGTCAGCGCGCCGGCGTTCATGCGCAGGGCGTCTTCGAGCAGTTCGTTGATGTACAGCGGCTCGGTCAGGCTGTTGGCGCCGGCATAGGATTGCTGGGTGGCGACGATGTCCTTGATGTGATCGACGCTCTTGTTCATCTGCGCCAGTTCCTCGGCCATTTCCTGCTGTTCCTGGGCGATGGCGCCCACCAGTTGGTTGAGGTAGCCCGGCAGCAGCTTGCCTTTGGCGTCCTCGGTCAGAAACGGCCCGAGGTCGTCTGGGTGTTCGTTGATCAGTTGCATCGCCTTGCCCAGCCCCAGGGCTTTGCTGCTGCGCAGTTTTCGCGAGATCAGGTCGGAGGAAATGTTCACGCTGTTGAGCACGTTGCCGACGTTGTGCAACACGTTGGTGGCGATTTCGGCCATGCCGGCCTGTCGCGCGGCATCGAGCAATTCGCTCTGCACGTTCTTCAGTTCGCGGGTGCGCTCGTCGACCCGTTGTTCAAGCACATCGTTGGCCGTTTGCAGGGCCGCATTGACCCGGTTGATTTCGGCAAAACTGCGGATCAGGCGGATGGCCAGCCACAGCAGCGACAACATCAGCAGGACGGAAAACAGCAGCAGGTAGAAATGGTATTTCTGGTCGGTTCGTTCGGCCTGTTGCTGATCCAGGTCGAGCATGTTGGTGATGGTGTCCAGGCGCTCGGCCACGGGAATGACCTCGATCTGATCTAGCAGGCGATTGACGATCGGTTGCTCGCGCAGAATCAGCGCAATGTGATTGCTCAGGATCCGGATCGGGGTCTGAAAATTCGCCGGCAGGCGTTGCGCGTTCACCGCCAGTTTATTCAGACCCACCTCGATGTCGGACGCTTTGTCGTCGGAGGCGACCTGGGCAAATTCGAGTGCACTGAGCAACAGGTCATAGGTGTCGGTGACGATGTTCTGCAATTGAATCTTGTCGAGGTCGGACAGATTGGCCAGTTGCGCCTGAATGTCATCCTCGGCGCTCGGCAGAAATGCCAGGGAGTTGCGCAACAGCGCGTTGTGCGACTTGAACTGCTCCACCAGACGGGTCTTTTCCTGCATGGCGTCCAGGTAGCGTTCGTGGGCATGGTCCCATTGCCTGGATTCGTCGCGTCCATGCCCGGATTCCATGGATTCGAAACGTGCCCACAGGCGATTCATCTCGTTCATCGGCGAGACCAGCGGGTCGTAATTGTGGGTGATCGCCACCCGGGCCTTGAGCACTTCACTTTCCCACTGCGAATCCTGTTGCTTGATCTGACGGATCAGGTCCCGGGATTCGGTGTAGGTGGTGGTCTGCTCGGAACTGGACTTGAGGTACAGAAACACCAGGACCGAGGCCAGCAATACGGCCAGGAGGCTGAGCAACAGCAGGCTGCGCCGCCCCGCGACGGTTGTCATCATGACTGACCCTCCCAGTGTCCGGTCAGGGTCTTGAGAAACTCGATGATCAGCGCCTTGTCTTCCTCGCTCGGCATGCGCCCCAACTGATACTGGAACATCACATCCACCGCCCGTTCCAGGGTGGGCGCCGAGCCGTCGTGGAAGTACGGCGCGGTCAGGGCCACGTTGCGCAGGCTCGGCACCTTGAACACGGCCCGGTCGTTTTCGTCGCCGGTGACGTTGAACCGGCCCTGATCCGCCACCGTCGGGTTGCCGCGATCGGCGATGTAGTCACCGAACACTCCGAACTTCTGGTACATGTTGCCGCCGATGTTTACCCCCTGATGGCAGGCAATGCAGCCGTAGTCCTTGAAGCGCTGATAGCCGTATTTCTCATCGAGGGTCAGGATCTCGGTGTTGCCGAGCAGGTACTGATCGAAGCGAGAGCCGGGTGTCAGCAACGTGCGTTCGTAGCTCGTCAGGGCGTTCTGGATATTGGCTTGCGTCACGGCATCCGGGTAGGCGGCACTGAAAGACTGGCGATAGCCGGAATCGTCGGCAATCCGCTGCACGACAGTGTTCCAGTCGCTGCCCATTTCGTGGGGGCTGGTGATGACGCCGCTGGTCTGCTCTTCCAGCGTTTCCACGCGACCGTCCCAGAACTGGCGGAAATTGAGGCTGGCGTTGAGCACGGTCGGGGTATTGACCGCCACCGGCTGGCCATCGAAGCCCAGGGAAAGGGCCCGGCTGTCAGCGCCGTTCTTGTCCAGTTGATGGCAACTGGCGCAGGACAGGGTGTTGTTGACCGATAACCGTGGATCCTGAAAAAGCCGACGGCCCAGCTCGACGCGTTTCGGATCCTGTTTCGGAATGTCGGGTAGCGGTTTCAGCGGCTCGTCCAGCGGCGCGGCAAAGCTATTGGCCCAGGGCGCGAGAAGCATCAGGAACAAAACACTGCGCGACAGGCCCATCGTCGGCGTGTTCATGCAACGCTCCAGGGACCAGGCAACCCGTCCACCAGCAGGTGGGCGAAGGCGTCCGCCGGCAAGGCTTTGCTGAAGTAGAAACCCTGGCCCTCCTCGCAGTCGTGGGCCCTGAGAAAGGCCAGTTGTTGTGCGGTCTCCACGCCTTCGGCGATGACGTTCAGGTTCAGGCTCTTGCCCAGGCTGATGATCGCGCCGACCAGCGCGGCATCGCTGCTGTCATGGCTCAGGCCGCGAATGAACGACTGATCGATCTTCAGCACATCGATGGGGAACCGCCGCAGGTAACTCAGGCTGGAATAGCCGGTGCCGAAATCATCGATGGCCAGCCTGACGCCCAAGGCCTTGAGCCGGTTCAACGCGCTCATGGTCGCATCGACGTTCTGCATCAGTACGCCTTCGGTTATTTCCAGTTCCAGCAGGGCTGGATCCAGCCCGGTCTCTTTGAGCACCTGTTCGATGCCCTCGACAAACAGGCGCTGACGAAAGTCGATGGCCGAGGTGTTGACCGACATGCGGATTGGCGGCAACCCGGCTTTTTGCCAGTCCCGTGTCTGACGGCACGCCTCGCCCAGCACCCATTTGCTCAGCGGCACGATCAGGCCGCTGTCTTCGGCCACGGGGATGAACTCCGATGGATACACCCAGCCATGTCCCGGTTTCTGCCAGCGTACCAGCGCCTCGGCGCCCACCACCCGGCCGCTGCCCAGATCGATTTTCGGCTGGTAGTGCAGGACGAATTCGTGCCGTTGCAGAGCCAGGCGAATGCCCGACTCGATACCGTGCTGTTCCCGGGCGCGCTGGTTCATGGCCTCGATGAAGAAACCGATTTCGTTCGGGCCGCTTTCCTTGGCATTGCGCATGGCCGTCTCGGCTTTTTTGATCAGGTCGATGGCCTCCAGTCCATCGTCCGGATAAAGGCTGATGCCCACGCTGGCGGTGACACTGACGTCATGACCGACAATTGTCTGAGGCTCACGGATGGCCGCCAGCAGCTTTTCGGCGATGCTGCGGGTCTGTTGCGGGTGATTGATGTCGCTGAGCATCACCACGAATTCGTCGGAGCCGTAGCGAAACACCGAGTCCGATTCGCGCAAACAGGCCAGCAGTTGCTGGCCGACCCGCTTGAGCATCTCGTCGCCCGCCGGATGGCCCAGGGCATTGTTGATGCGCTTGAAGCGATCCAGGCCGAGAAACATCACGACCAGTTGTTTGTCATGGCGCCGGCAAGCGGCCAGTGACTGAGTCAGACGGTCACCGAGCAAGGTGCTGTTGGGCAGGCCCGTGAGGCTGTCGTACTGCAACAGGCGCGAGACCTTGAGCAGCTCATGCACCCGGGCTTCGACGGTCTGCTCAAGGCTGAGCAACTTCAGCGCCGCGTCCTGGGCCAGTTGCCATTTCCAGGTCAGGGCATTGGCCATCTGACGGATTTCCAGGGTGTCGAACGGCTTTTTCAGGATCAGCAACTGATCGCCGAATTCCAGCCGTTCGGCCATGGCTTCCCAGCTGTAGTCGGAGTAGGCGGTGCACAAGGCGATTTGCAGGTTCGGATCGACCTCCCACAGTTTTTCGATGGTCTCCAGGCCGTCCCAACCGGGCGGCATCCGCATGTCGGTGAAGGCGAGGGCATAAGGGCGACCTTCGTCCAGCGCGTGTTGCACCAGTTTCAACGCTTCCTGGCCCTGATAGGCGGAATCGAGCTGAAAGGTCAGGTGCGGCGACTGACGGGTGCCGAACAGCGTTTGTTCGAGACCGCTCAGATCCGCTTCAGCCGCCGTCTCGGGGGCGAGGATCTTGCGGAAATCGGCATGGATCGCCGGCGTATCGTCGACGATCAGAATGCGCCGGTTGGTCTGGGGAAAAGGCGTTTTCATCCTTCATCCTCCCTGGGCAGCGGGGCGGCCGGGCTGGCGTCCTTCAGCAGTCGGGCGGCCTGTTCCGGGCTGACCGCCGCGCTCAGGCAAAAGCCCTGCACGTTTTTCAACGGTGCGCCGGGCACGAGGGCGGCGCCTTGAGCGTCCGGCCGGACGCCCTCGGCGCTGATGTCGATGGCCAGGTCCCGGGCGAAATTGACGATCGCCCGCAGCCGGTTGGCGCCGTCTTCATCCCGGGCCGCATTGTCGATCAGGGACTGGGCGAGTTTGAGGTGATTGACCCGGTAGGTTTTCAGGTAATCGAACGATGAGTATTCGGTGCCGAAATCATCGATGGCGATGGTCACTCCCAGCTCGCGCAGGCGCGGCAACGCATCATTGTGGGTCCATTGGGTCTGGGCCAGGGTGGCTTCGGTGACATCGAAGCGCAGGTCCCATGGCGCCAGCTCCCAGCGCGCCGTGGTGCGCAACACGTCGTAGATGAGTTCGGGGCCGGACTTGAGCTGCGCCAGGGAAATCTTGATCGCCATCACCGGAGGCGCCACCCCGTCGTTTTGCCACCGGTGCATCTGCCAGCAGGCTTGATCCAGAATCCAGCGCCCGAGAGGAATGATTGCGCCGGTCTTTTCCGCCGCCGGAACGAAGGCTGATGCCGGCAGCAGGCCAAGCCTGGGATGTTGCCAGCTGACCTGCGCGGCCATGCCGAGAATCCTGCCGCTGTGCAGGTCCACTTCCGGCATGTAATCGAGCTTCAGTCCTCCCTGGGTGAGGGCTGTCGTCAACTCCTCGGCAAGGACCATGCGCTCGGCCACCTCCCGAGTGATGTCCTCCGAGTGGAAGTGAAACTGATCGCGTCCGGACTCCTTGGCGCGGTACAGCGCCATGTCGGCCTGCCCCAGCAGGCTGTCGGCATCGAAGCTGACGGGCGCATAGCTGCTGATGCCGATGCTGGCCGAAATGCGCACGGCGTTGCCGCCCAGTTGGTAGGGCGCCTGCAGTGTTTCAAGGATTTTGCTGGCCATGGCGGCGGACTGTGTCGGTTCGCTGACGTCCAGTTGCAGGATCGCGAACTCATCGCCGCCCAGACGCGCCACCACGTCGTTCTCCCGGACCACGGCCTTGATCCGTTGTGCCACTTGCTGCAAAAGCAGGTCGCCGACCGGATGACCGAGGGTGTCATTGACCCGTTTGAAGTGATCCAGGTCCAGGTAAAACACCGAGAATGGCGCCGCTCCCCGGCGTGCGGCAGCGAAGGCCTGATGCAGACGCTCGATCAGCGTGGCGCGGTTGGCCAGCCCGGTGAGGCCGTCCGTGCGGGCCAGCAGGGTCACTTTTTGTTCCAGCTGATTCATCTTCAGCGCGGCGTCTTCGGTCATTTGCCATTTGACCGTCAGGGCGCTGGCCATCTGGCGGATTTCGATCGCATCGAAGGGCTTTTTCAGGATCAGCAGGCGATCATTCAGCGGCAACCGCTGATCGATCTCTTCCCAGGAGTAATCGGAATAAGCGGTGCACAGGGCCACTTGCAGCTTGGGATCGACCTGCCAGAGCCGCTCGATGGTTTCCAGGCCGTCCCAGCCCGGCGGCATGCGCATGTCGATGAAGGCCATGGCGTAAGGGCGACCGGCGGCCAGCGCGGCTTCGACCTTGTCCAGCGCTTCGCGCCCCTGGAAGGCCGAGTCCAGTTCGAAATTTTCGTTCTGTGTGGCAGACGCGCCGGACGGGGTGCCGAACAGCAGGCTTTCGGTTTCGCCCAGACTGTTGTCTTCAATCGCGGATGACTTGAGGATTTTCGCGAAATCGTCGTGAATCGATGCCGTATCGTCGACGATCAGCACACGGCGATTGATGGGGCCAGGTGGCGCACTCATGGCGCCCTACCCGCAAGTTCACGCACGATCGTCATCGGGAGCATCCTTTTCCCCTCATCACAGGCCTGCGCGCAGGCTGATGGTGTCGTCCAGCGACTTGAGCATAGTTGCCCTGTGGGTACTTCGCCTTACCCGATGACTTGCGCGGTCCCGGCGCAAAAATCATCTAGCCTGTCACTCAGGCGCGGGCAAGGGAGGAGGTCTGTCGACACGCCTGCCACGTCCATCGTCATTCGCGAGGCCTCGCCATGGAAGAGCAATCCGCCCCGACTCCGGCCCATCGGCCTGCCGTGTTGCTGGTCGATGACGAAGAGTCGATCCTCAACAGCCTGCGCCGCCTGCTGCGGGGCCAGCCCTATGAGGTGTTGCTCGCCAGCAGCGGTGCCCAGGCGCTGGAAATGCTGGCGCAACGTCCGGTCGATCTGGTGATGAGTGACGCGCGGATGCCCAATATGGACGGCGCCACGCTGCTGGCCAGCGTTCGTCAGTTGTACCCGGCGACCACGCGGATCATGTTGACGGGCTATGCCGACCCTTCGGCGATCATCAAGGCCATCAACGAGGGCCAGATCGACCGCTACATCAGCAAACCCTGGAATGACGAGGAAATGCTCCTGATCCTGCGTCAGGCCCTGGAACATCAGCATCTGGCCCGTGAGCGCGAGCGTCTGGAGCGACTGACCCGGGTGCAGAACGATCAGTTGAAGTTGCTCAACAGCACCCTGGAAAAGCATGTCAGCGCCCGTACCGCCGAGCTGCAGCAGACCGCCGACATGCTTGATCTGGCTTACGAGGAGCTCAAGCACAGCTATGTGACCGGCACCGAAGTGTTCTCGCTGCTGGCCAACCTGCGCCTGCCGCCGGCCAAGCAGACCAACCGGCAGATCATCGAACTGGTGCGCGGCTACTGCAAGGTGCATCGGCTGGACGAAGCCGCCAGCCGCGACCTGACCATGGCCGCCGCGCTGTACAACATCGGCAAGCTGAGCTGGACCGACAGCATGATGACCACCCCTTCGGACCTGTTGCACAGCACTGACCGCGACCGCTATCGGGGTTATCCGAAACAGAGCGAGTCGCTGCTGATGACCCTGGACCCGATGAAGGATGCCGCGCGGCTGATCCTGCACCATCAGGAACACTGGGACGGCAGCGGGTTTCCCGATCGGCTCAAGGGTGAGGCCATTCCCTTGGGCTCGCGGCTGTTGAAACTGGCGGTGGATTTCGTCGAGTTGCAGCGCGGGTTGATTCTCGAGCGGCAGATGAACAGCGACGAGGCGTTGCTGTACCTGCGCCAGTACTCCGGCAGGCTTTACGATCCCGAGCTGATCGAGGACTTCATCAAGGTCTGCGCGCTGGTCAGCGATATCACCCTGACCGATCCCAGCGTCAAGGTGCTGGGCACCCGGGAGCTGGCGGCGGGGATGATCCTGGCGCGCAACCTCAATGCCGATAACGGCATGTTGCTGCTCAATGCCGGCAAGGTGCTGAGTGCGCTGCTGGTGGACAAACTGATCAGTTTCGAAGCCATGGAGGGGGCCAAATACAAGGTGTTCGTGAAAGTGCCGGAGGAGGGCGAAGCGGCGCTGCTGGCCGGTTCTTGAGGCCGTACGAGGTGACGCTGGTGCAGCCGGCATGGGATCCTTGCGGTTTTTCTCCAGGCCGGTGGCTGACCCATGACCTCTGTATCCGCTGTTTCCCCCCGCATCATTCGCATTGCCGCCGCGCTGCTGCTCAACCCCGAAGGCCAGACCCTGCTGGTGCGCAAGCGTGACACCACGGCGTTCATGCAACCGGGCGGCAAGATCGAAGCCCATGAACTGCCGGTGCATGCGCTGGCCCGCGAGCTGGAGGAAGAGCTGGGGCTGGTGATCGATCCGGCGCAGGCGAGTTTTCTCGGCCAGTTCTCGGCACCGGCTGCCAACGAGCCAGGATTCGTCGTGCAGGCCGAGATCTTTCAACTGACCATCGACGCCGAAGTCTTCCCGGCGGCCGAGATCGAAGAGGTGATCTGGATCGACCCGGCCACTGACGGCGATGTGGTTCTCGCCCCATTGACACGCGACCTGATCCTGCCGTTTTATCGAGCCTCGCTGACCGCGATCGCCTGATCATTCGTGCAAAGGACTTCGTCATGATCCCGCTTCAAGACCTGCTGATTTTTGCCGCCGCTGCGTTGTTGATGGTACTGACGCCGGGGCCGAACATGATCTACCTGATCTCGCGGTCGATCTGTCAGGGGCGCAAGGCCGGGGTGACCTCTCTGCTCGGCGTGGTGGCCGGGTTCTTCGTGCACATGTTTGCGGCGGCGGCCGGTCTGACGGCGGTGTTTCTCGCGGTGCCGATGGCCTATGAAGTGTTGAAGTGGGCCGGGGCGCTGTACCTGCTGTGGCTGGCCTGGCAAGCGGTGAAGCCCGGTGCCCGTTCGCCGTTCGAAGTGCAGGCATTGCCGGCGGACTCGTCGCGCAAACTCATCACCATGGGCTTTCTCACCAGCGCCCTGAACCCGAAGATCGCGGTGTTCTACCTCTCGGTGTTTCCGCAGTTCATCACGCCGGAACACGGCTCGGTGTTCAGCCAGAGCATCATCCTCGGCCTGACCCAGATCAGCGTCAGTTTCAGCGTCAACCTGTTGATTGCCCTGTCGGCGGCGGGAATCGCCTCGTGGTTCGCCAGCAACCCGTCATGGCTGGCGGCGCAGCGTTATTTCATGGGCTTCGTGCTCGGCGGCCTGGCGGTGCGCCTGATGCTCGAGCAGCGCAGGACCGCGTGAACATGTGGATCGAACGGCTGGATGCCAGTCATGCGCTGGCCTATCGGGAATTGATGCTGGAGGCTTACGACCGGCATCCGCAGGCCTTCACCTCCAGCGTGCGCGAGCGTGCGGTGATGCCGCTGAGCTGGTGGGAGTCGCGCCTGACCAGCAAGCTCGACGCGGTGTTTGGCGCGTTCGAAGCAGGGCGCCTGGCGGGCATCGTCGGCCTGGCATTCGAGCCTCGGGAAAAGGCCCGGCACAAGGCAACGGTATTCGGCATGTATGTGTCGGCTGAATTTCGTCAGCGCGGGCTGGGCCTGAAGTTGATGAAGGCCGTGCTGGAGGAAGCGCAGCAGCATCCGGCGCTGAAAGTCATTCAACTGACCGTCACCGCCGGCAATGACGCGGCGTTCAAGCTGTACCAGCGCTGCGGCTTCATCCAGTTCGGTCTGGAACCGATGGCGGTGCGGGTCGGCGAGGACTACTTCGACAAGATTCACATGTGGTGCGCGCCTTTGGTGCCATTCGCCGGCCTCAACGAACCGCGCTGACCCCATCCAGCGTCGAGAACGACGTGTCCTTGGCCGTCAGCAGGAAATCGCGCATGTACGGCGCATCCAGCATGTCGGCGCGGATCGCCGCGTACAGCGTCGCGAACAGACCTTTCTCCCCCAGCCGCTTGGCCTTAACGTAACCCCGAGAGCTGTACTCATGCAGCGCCCAGTGCGGCATGCCGCACACACCACGACCGCTGGCCACCAGCTGCATCATCATCACCGTCAGTTCCGAGGTGCGTACCTGCGCAGGTTCAATGTCGGCGGGTTCGAGGAAGCGGGTGAAGATATCGAGGCGGTCGCGCTCAACCGGATAAGTGATCAGGGTTTCCGTCAGCAGGTCTTCGGGCACGATGTACGGTTTGCTTGCCAATGCATGCTGGTTGGCGACTGCGAGCATGGCTTCGTAGGTGAACAGCGGCACGTAGGTGATGCCGGCGATTTCCAGTGGGTCGGAGGTCACCACCAGATCCAGATCGCCGCGAGCCAGCGCCGGCAGTGGGGCGAAGGAGAAACCGGAAGCGAGGTCGAGTTCGACTTCCGGCCAGGCATCGCGGAACTGGTCGATGGTCGGCATCAGCCACTGAAAGCAACTGTGGCATTCAATGGCCATGTGCAGACGCCCGGCGGTGCCCCCGGCCAGACGCCCGATGTCACGTTCGGCAGCGCGCAGCAGCGGCAGGGTCGCGTCGGCCAGTTGCAGCAGGCGCAGGCCGGCGCTGGTGAACCGCACCGGTTTGGTCTTGCGCACGAACAACGGCATGCCCATGCGCTCTTCCAGTTCCTTGAACTGGTGGGACAGCGCCGACTGGGTCAGGTGCAGGCGGTCGGCCGCATCCACCAGGCTGTCGGCTTCGCGCAGGGCATGCAGGGTTTTCAGGTGACGGATCTCAAGCACCGCGGGCTCCATGAGGAAAATTTGTGATCAACACGAAAAGGTTGAGTTTGTCTCATGTTGCTTCGACTGTCGACAATGGCGCCATCTTTTACGCAATGGAGAACACTCGACATGGCCGTGGCCCACACCCTTGGTTTCCCGCGCATCGGCGCCGACCGCGAACTGAAAAAAGCCCTCGAAGCCTACTGGAAAGGCGATCTCGATCAGGCGTCCCTGAATCAGGTCGGCCGTGAGCTGCGCGCCAAACACTGGCAACTGCAGAAGGACGCCGGCATCGACCTGCTGCCGGTCGGCGACTTCGCCTGGTACGACCAGGTGCTGACCCACTCGCTGACCTTCGGTGTGATCCCCGAGCGCTTCGCCGGTGTGCGCGACGAGCGTGGCCTGCCGACTCTCGACACCCTGTTTGCCATGGCCCGTGGCGCCACGGCGTCCTGCTGCGGCGGCGAGCACGGCAAGACTCAATACGCACAGGAGCTGACCAAGTGGTTTGACACCAACTACCACTACCTGGTCCCGGAGTTCACCGCGGATCAACAGTTCAAGCTGAGCTGGGAACAGCTGTTCGATGAAGTCGAAGAAGCCAAGGCCCTCGGTCATAACGTCAAACCGGTGATCATCGGCCCGCTGACGTACCTGTGGCTGGGCAAGGCGAAAGGCAACGATTTCGACAAGCTCGACCTGCTGGAGCGACTGCTGCCGGTGTACAACGAAATCCTCGGGCGTCTTGCCGCACAGGGTGTGGAGTGGGTGCAGATCGACGAACCGATCCTCACTCTCGACCTGCCACAGGCCTGGAAAAGCGCCTTCGAACGCGCCTATCACATCCTTCAGTACTCGCCGTTGAAGAAGCTGGTGGCGACCTATTTCAGTGGTCTGCAAGACAACCTCGGCCTCGCCGTGGGCCTGCCGGTGCAAGGCCTGCACATCGACGCGGTGCGTGCGCCGGATCAGCTCGGTCAGGTGCTGGATCGTCTGCCGACTTACAAGATTCTTTCGGTGGGGCTGGTCAACGGCCGCAACGTCTGGCGCTGCGAGCTGGAGCAGGCACTGGCCCAACTGCAACCGGCCCAGGAGCGTTTTGGCGACAACCTGTGGGTCAGCAGTTCCTGCTCGTTGCTGCACAGCCCGGTGGATGTCGAGCGCGAAGACAAGCTCGATCCGGAACTGAAAAGCTGGCTGGCCTTCGCCGTGCAGAAGTGCGCCGAAATCTCTGTGCTGCGTGATGCGCTGAACGATCCTCAAGCGCCAAAGGTGCAAAGCGCACTGGCCGAAAGCCGCGCCATTCAGGAAAGCCGTGCTCGCTCGCCGCGTATCCACAAGGCTGAAGTGCAGGCGCGGATCGAAGCGATCAATGCCAGCGACAGCCAGCGTCATTCGCCGTTCGCCAAGCGCATCGCCGCGCAACAGGCGCGTTTGAAGTTGCCGGCATTCCCGACCACCACCATCGGCTCGTTCCCGCAGACCGGTTCGATCCGTCTGGCCCGTCAGGCCTTCAAGCAGGGCAAGCTGTCGGCCAACGATTACCACGACGCGATGCGCAGCGAAATCCGCCATGCGGTGCAAGTCCAGGAACGTCTGGGCCTGGATGTGCTGGTGCACGGTGAAGCCGAACGCAACGACATGGTCGAGTACTTCGCCGAGCAGCTCGACGGTTACCTGTTCACCCGTTTCGGCTGGGTCCAGAGTTACGGTTCCCGCTGCGTGAAACCGGCTGTGATTTATGGCGACCTGAGCCGTCCGAATGCCATGACCGTGGACTGGATCACTTACGCCCAGGGCCTGACCGACAAGGTCATGAAGGGCATGCTGACCGGCCCGGTGACCATGCTGATGTGGTCGTTCCCGCGCGAAGATGTGTCACGCAAAGTCCAGGCGCAGCAACTGGCGCTGGCCCTGCGGGATGAAGTGGTTGATCTGGAAAACGCCGGGATCAAAATCGTGCAGATCGACGAAGCCGCGTTCCGCGAAGGCCTGCCGCTGCGCCGCGCACAGTGGCAGGAGTATCTGGACTGGGCGGTGGAAGCGTTCCGCCTGACCGCCTCGGGCGTGAAGGATGAAACCCAGATCCACACCCACATGTGCTACAGCGAATTCAATGACGTGATCAAGGCCATCGCCGACATGGACGCCGACGTGATCACCATCGAAACTTCGCGCTCGGACATGGAATTGCTCGATGCCTTCGAAGCGTTCGACTACCCGAACGACATTGGCCCGGGCGTCTACGACATCCACTCGCCACGGGTGCCGGACACAGCGGAAATGGTCAAGCTGATGAGCAAGGCCGTGAAACGGATTCCGGCAGCACGGTTGTGGGTCAATCCCGATTGCGGACTGAAGACCCGTGCCTGGCCGGAGACGGAAGCGGCGTTGGTCAACATGGTGGCGGCAGCGCGACAACTGCGGAGTCAGCTGGCTTGACGCACAGCAAAACGGGGAGCGGCCAACCGCTCCCCGTTTTTTTTACAACGCTTCGAACCAGGGCAATACCGCCGAGCGTTTGCCGATGTCGGCATACGGCAGCGCCGCATTGTCGGCGTGAGTCAGGTAGCGGTGCTCCGGCAGTTTCAGGTGCGCTTTCTCGAACTCTGCGAATGACGGCCTGGGTTTGTTGTAGTGGAAATGCGCATACCACAGCAGACGTGGCGGTCGGACACTCAGGTCGTGGATTTCGTATTCCTGCATATGGTCGGGACGACCGTCGGCGCGATTGCGCAGTTGTTTCATCAGGGCCACCTTGCGCACTTCCACGGCGTTCTGTCGCAGCAGATCATCGAGCATGCCGTCGGTGGGTTTTCGACTCCTCAGGGTTTGCCGAGTACGCAACTGCCGCCCGGTGAGGCGCAATTCGTCGGCCTTCGATCTCAGTTCGCCGATGATCGGGTTCTCTGCCGACATCGCCTCAATGTCGCTGGCCCGACGGCCCAGGTCATCGGCTTCACTGACCATCATGTGTTCCAGATCCACCGGGAGCATGTCGCGCTCGGCATGCCCCTGCACCTTGGCGTGATAGGCCGCCTGCCCGTCCAGGCGCTTGCGGGCGTCTGCCAGCAGCGATGCGAGGTTGCGCAAAGGCGCGGGCTGCGGCGGTGCGTTCACCGTCAGCAGGCGGAACTTGCCGTTGTCAGCCTGCTCCCAGACTTCCCGGCCCGCCTTGCCGTGGTTCAGGACGAACTGCCGCTTGCGGGTTCTTGGCTCCCAGCTTTCCACCCCGATCAGCCATTGCTGGTCTTCTGTCTGGAAAATCTTCTTCTCGCTTTGTCCCGCTGTACGAGGCGGTGCGGGATGATCGATGGCCTTTCTGGCACGTTCGGCCATGGCTTCGATGCCGGCCATCAACGGTTCGAATTCTTCCATGTGAAAGTACTGTGGATAGCTGGCCGTCCACTGGTTCATTTCCCGGCAGTACCGGGCGTAGGTCTCGAGGCAGTTGCCCAGGATCTGCATGCGCTGCGCCCGGTTGGCGCTGACTTCGGACAGGCTGAACTGAGTGTAGAGGGCCCGGTCCATGTCCACGCGCAGTTGAAAGGCCCGTCGTTGCAGGTAGAGCCAGGAAACATCACCGGTGTCTTCGAAGTTCTTGATGGACTCCAGGCGATTGGCGGTTTTCAGGTAACCCAGGTTGAAGTCGTTCATGCGCCCGTTCAGATAGGTGACCGCCTCGGTCAGTCTGGCCTTGTCGGCACGTACTCCGATCAGTGCGTACCAGCGGTTCAGTTCGCCCATGAGCGCTTCGAGCTCTTCGATAGCGGTGGTCACATCGACGCGCAATCTGCGCATTTCCAGCAGCAGAGCCAGGCGTTCGGCAATCGAATTCTCCGGCAGTGCATCGAGGGTCGCGTGCCGGGTGTCGATCTCGTCGAGCCATTTGTAGATCCGGTGGTTGGCCATATAGATACGGTGCTTGAACCGATCGGTCACCCGTGCGGCGTCCTGGCTCTGTATTTCAAGCAGGGCACGCAACTTGTTGCCATGGGTGAGGGGACGCAGCTCGGCGGCTGTCTGGTACTGCCGGGTGAGCAGGGCAATGTCGTCCTCGCAGGCTTTCTGCGCGACGCGTCTCAGCCGGGCGTCATCGGGAGCCAGGCTGTAAGCGCTGATCGCCCCGTCGCTTCGTTCGATCTGGAGATCGAGGCGGTAACTCAGGTCATCACATTCAAGCGTCAGTTGATGATGTCGGCGATAGGTCCGGTCGACCAGCCAGCGCGGAAGACGCTGACGGATTGCCTGTGGCCAGACCGGTTCGAGCACATCGGCCATATGCCCGAGCACGCCGCCGCCACCGGCACCACCGCCTTCGAAGGTGGTGCCGTAGACGCCGAACCAGGTGTCCCACTCTCCGGCCTCGTTCAGGGCGATGGGTTGCCTGTAGGTATTCTGCGAGGTACCGCGCAGGCGCCAGTTGCGGGAGTCGGTGCTCCATTCGACCTGATAGATCCGGCCCTGGCGGACAATGAAATCGCCGTCGGCATGGCGGTAGATATTGCGCCAGACGCCTCCTTCGGCCGGTCGCAGCCCCGCCAGCGAGACGGGTTTCTCATATTCGTAACCGGCAAAGCGTTCGACGATTCGCCGGGCCTGCCGGGCATCGGGAGCGGTCAGCGTGCCGACGTCCGAGGCCAGGCTTCGCAACAGGCGGGCCCGGGTCGCGGATCGAGCCTTCAGGGCCGCGCCGGCACCGGGCACGATGTCGATCAAGGCGTCGATCAGGCACAGCAACACCGATTCGATCTCGGCCAGACCGTCGCCGACCCTGCCCCGCAGAAGCGCCGCGACAGCCTGGTTGGCCGCGTTCCAGGCATCGTACAAGGCGATGGTGCTGCCAACGAATGGCAGCATGCCCATGGCCATTTTCAGGTAGTCGAAAACGCGTGTGCCCTGCAGGGCATAACGTTCCCGATACAAGGCGTCGTTGGAGCGCGAGGTGCCGCGATGAACCTCGATCAGGCGCCCCATATGCGCATCGAGCAAATGAGCGGCCAGCGAAGTGCTTGCCGGCCAGCGCGGGCCGACGCCGATCATGGCGTCGAAACGCCTGGTCACTGCCTGCGCCATGCGGCGTTCATGGGCTTGCACGCTGCCTTGCAGAGCCTGGCGGGCCAGATAACCGATCATTGCGTCCTGGCTGCAGCGATTGAACAGGCTTATGCGTGCGGCTTCAAGACTGTCGTACCGACGCAGAACGCTGCCATCGGGGGCGTCCGGCAGATACAGCAGTGTCGTGCCGCTGAACTGTTCTTCGATGAAGGTTACTCCGGACAATGTCGTGGAGCCTTCATTCGGCGTGTCGGTGCCGCCGGCGGCAAGGTAGGCAGGAAACAGCACGATGCGCCGGCCAGCGGTCTGCCAGGCGTCGATGGCAACGTCGAACAGGCTCAGGTCATCGACACCGATCTGGTGTTGCAGCCAGGCACATCGGCCCTGCAGCCGGAGCATCAAACGCCAGGGCTCGAGCAGGCATTCCTGACGGTGCTCGCGCCGGAACGGTGGCTCATCGGTCGCGCCCTTGAACGTGTCGTAAATCCTTTGCTCGTAGGCTTTGGGCAGATCCAGTTCCGGCAGCAGTTTGCGCAGGTAAGGCAGGGTAATCCCGCTACTCAGAGCCGAGCGTTCACGCTCATCGCTGGCACTGACCTCAATCTGCATGAAGCGCAGGCGCATCAGCAGCGGTTCGAGATTCATCGACGGCGTATTGTCGATGTTGAGCTGGGCCAGGGTTTCCAGCGACAGGCGGCTGCGGGTTGTGCTGGGGACCGCCACCAGTTTCTGCGGTGTGCCTGGTGCCCCGGGGGCACTGAATGCCTGTTTCTGCAAGATCACGGAATCGGGCAGGTCCAGCTCCACCGAAAAATGTCCCTTGAGGGAAAAATCCTGGCGCAGCCGGGTGAGCAGATGCTGGCGAGTGAAGTCCTCCCGGGGCGGTAATGTGACGGTCAACAAATCGTGACTGCGGTGCATGGCGGCAATCCACGCCTGTATCAGATCCCTGAGCGTATTGCGCTCGCCATCGCTCAGGCGGGTCAGCCAGTCCGGCAACTGTGTGGCGAGGCTGGCGCTGCGCTGCTCTTGCATTCGATGGTTCAGCGCCAGGTGTCGTGCGGCATTGTCCGGCACCTGCAGCAGGGGAAGTGTCTGACGGCGCAAGTGTTCCAGTTCTTCGGCGCGTAGCTGTGCCTGCGAGGGGGCGCTGTAGCGCTGGCGGATTGTCGCTGCCCGGGTTTCAAACTCGCCGGTCAGCTGATTGAAGGCATGACGCAACGGGTCGCCGGTGAGGGTGTTCAATTGCAGTGTCAGCCGGGTGTCACTGGCCTGCAGCTTGAACAGGTGCCGTTCAAGTGCCTGACGGTCGGCAAATCGCAGGAGTCCGCCACCGCTGCCGGGCCAGTAGAGCAGCAGGCCCGCTGTCGGGCCCGGCCCGGCCGGTGTGGCATCTGGCATCAGCAGGAACGGGCCGCTGAGTTCCTGGCGGCTGACAGTGGCCGTATCTCCCGCAGGCTCGCTCAGCGACAGGGTCAGGCTTTTCAGCCTTTGATCGGCATCGTTGCTGTCGGGGGTATCCAGCAGCGCGACGAGCCGGTCATGTTCTTCGACACTCAGCTGGTTCAGCGCCCGCTGCATCCCGGCTTCGGCCCGCAGGCCTTGTTTGTGCGCGTCGTGCAGTGCGGTGAACTGGCGATTGAACGTGACCATGTCCAGCGTCCTTTCGCGATAGAGCAGCGCGCGTGCGGCCTCGTCCGCTTTCTGTCGGGCATTTTCCAGCGTCGCTTGCAGCGTCTTGAGCGATTGCAATGTGTCGCCATCGGCCAGTGATTCCAGCGCATCGTATGCCCGGGTGACGCTGGCCTGACGCAGCGTCCCGGGAATATCGGCATGCAGGCTGCCAAACAGCGACATCTCATCCTCGTCCGCGGGCGAGGCGTCGGAGGGGTCGTTGTCCTGGCCGGGCGGTGCGCAGAAAACGGCAATGCCACGCTGCCGGTCGAGCCTGTCGGCGACATCCAGAGCGTGGGGCCCCTGTCCGGCCAGATCGGGCCTGGCGTCCGGGCCGTTGCGCAAGGCAGCGACCTGCGCCGTCTGTTGCTGCACCAACCATTCATTGACCGCCAGGGTCAGCGACTGGCCGGCCGAGGCGTATTCGACCTGAAGGCCGTCGAGCGGCAGACCGACGGGGACCAGAGGGCGGCGCGCCAGCCAGGTGTCCAGTTCGCTGCGCCGGGAAAAAGCCTGAATGGCATCCGGCAGGCCGGGCACGTACAGCAACTGTCCGCTGTCGTCACTGCGGCTGATGACCCAGGTCGCCGGTGGTTTGACCCGAACACCGCTAGTCAGGCGCAGGGTTGGCAGCTCGACCCGCAGGGCATTGTCGGTCACAGGTTGCACAGCGGGTTCTCCCATCAGCGACCACAGGGGCCGCAGCTGTTCTGCCGTCACCGTGCGGCGGGCAAAAGCCATTTGTGCGGCTGCCTCGATATGCCCGCGGTACAGGTGATCGACCTGGTCCCGTCGCGACAGCGGCGTGCCGGGCGCCCGGGAACGCCAGTAATGGTGCCAGCGCTCATCAAGGGCCAGCGCCGGTTCGAGACGCTGGATCCGGGCAAGCAACTGTGACGGAAGGAGCCCGGACAAGGCATGAGAGTCGCTCACGCCGGTCACCCGGCACTGACTGTCGAGCCACTCTTGCGACTGAGGGTGCCGGACGATGTAGGCACAGGCTTCCAGGAGGCTGACCCGGCGTTCGGGATAGCCGCCGACGGGATTGAACACGAGGCCTGCCTGTGTTCCGTCCAGGCCCAGTTCCTGACGGAGCAATCGGCTGAGCGTTGCGCGTACCGACGGCACGCCGGCACACAGCTGTCGCAGTCCTTCGCTGCACATTTGTCGGCGGGTGGCCGCACTTTGCAGCAGGCTTTCATCGACAGACGCCGGCAGGGCGGAAAAAACCGGCAGGGAAATTGAATCGGGAGAGGCGCTCAGTAAAAAGGATCTTTCGACCATGGCAACGGCACTCGGAGAAGGGCGCGGGGAATCCGCTCCGTAGACGCGCCATTCAAGGGGCAACGCCGGGCACGCCGGTGTTACATAGTTATCCGCCCTTCGCCGACCGCTCGGCACTCTTCATCAAACTGTCATCGAACTGTGGCAGCGCGCTTGAACAAACTTCATCAGACTCGCGCTCTACTGGGGTTCTGCGTTTCGGTGTTTTTCATGTTCAAGGGAATTTTTGCAATCGCGGCGTTGTTGGCCGCGGTTTTTTTCGTGCCGGCGTCTTCTGCAGCGTCGCGTTGTGATGTCAATGTTCCGACCGAACGGGTCGATCTGGCGCAGGTGAGCCTGGCGTACCAGAGCATCGGTCGTGCGTCGGATCCGGCATTGCTGCTGGTGATGGGCCTGGGCGGGCAGTTGATCCACTGGCCGGACGAAGTGGTGGTCGCTCTGTGTCAGCAGGGTTTCCGGGTGATCCGCTATGACAACCGCGATGTCGGTCTGTCGACCTGGCGCCAGGCACCGGCGGAGGCCAACCTGACGTTTGAAGTCTTGCGCTACAAACTCGGCCTGCCGGTGGCGGCGCCTTACAGCCTGACCGACATGGCCGACGATGCGCTGGGCCTGATGGACGCGTTGCACGTCGAGCAATTCCACGTGCTCGGCGCGAGCATGGGCGGGATGATCGCCCAGCACCTGGCGGCCATGGCGCCGCAGCGGGTCGAGAGCCTGACGCTGATCATGACCAGCTCCGGCGCCGAAGGCCTGCCTGCACCGAGCGCGGCACTGGTGCAATTGCTGTCGCGGCGCGGTGCCCCCAACCGTGAAGTGGCACTGGAACAACAGGCGGATCTGCTGGCAGCGCTGGGCAGCCCGATGGTTACCGATGATCGTCAGATGTTGCTGCATCAGGCGGCGGTGGCCTATGACCGGGCGTTCAACCCCGAAGGCGTGAAGCGCCAGATCATGGCGATTCTCGCCGAACCGAGCCGGGTGGCGCTGCTCAATCAGTTGCGGGTGCCGACCCTGGTGGTGCACGGCACTGCCGATCCGTTGCTGCCGGTGATGCACGGCGTACATCTGGCGGCGCACATTCGCGGCAGCCAGTTGAAGCTGATTCCGGGGCTGGCCCATCGTTTCCAGGAGGCGTTCAAGGCGCCATTGCTGGCGGCGGTGCTACCGTATTTGCAGCAGCACCGTGAAGACACCTCGCACTGGGCGCAGATCGAACCGGTGGGCGAGCGCAACCTGCTCTAGCGGGTGTATCGTGCAGGTCTTTGACCCCGATTGAACGCGCGAGGTGTGTCATGAGTTCTGCCCTGAAAATCGATTTTGTCAGCGACGTGTCCTGCCCGTGGTGCGTCGTCGGTCTGTACGGTTTGTTGCGGGCGCTGGAGATTTTGCGTGACGAGGTGCAGGCCGAGATCCGTTTCCAGCCGTTCGAGCTGAATCCGAAGATGGGCGCCGAAGGGCAGAACATCGGCGAGCATATCCAGGAAAAATACGGCTCGACCCCGGAGCAGTCACAAAAGAACCGTGAAGTGATCCGCGCCCGTGGCGCCGATGTCGGTTTCGCCTTCCGCACCGATTCCAACAGCCGCATCTACAACACCTTCGATGCGCATCGGCTGCTGCATTGGGCCGGGGAGGAGGGCTTGCAGTTGCCGTTGAAAGAGGCGCTGTTCAAGGCGTATTTCACCGATGGCGGCAATCCGTCCGATCACGGGCAACTGGCGCAGATCGCCGAAAGCGTGGGTCTGGACCGGCAGCGTGCCGAGGCGATTCTGGCGTCCGACGAGTTCGCCAGCGACGTGCGCGAGGAAGAACAACTGTGGCTGTCGCGCGGCGTGAGTTCGGTGCCGACCGTGGTGTTCAACGGGCAATACGCGGTGACTGGCGGGCAGCCGGTGGACACCTTTGTCGGGGCGATCCGGCAGATCATGAGCGAGGCGAAGGGCGGCACGGTGAACTGAGGCCGCGAGGTTCCCGGGCAAAGCCCGGGAACCCGGATCAGCGGACGATCTTGTCGACGTGAATCCCCAGTTTCTTCAGGCGATACCAGAAGCTGCGCTCGGAAATCCCGATCAGTTGCGCCGCCGCAGCCTGCACACCGTTGCTCTGGGCCAGCGCGGCGAGGATGTAGGCCTTTTCCACCTCTGCCAGCGCCGCTTCCAGGTCAGCCGGCACGCTGCCTTCGGCGACCTGCGCTCCCGGCTGGGTCGGTTGTGAGGCGAACAGATAGGCCGGCAAGTCCTGCTCTTCAATCTCCGCGCCGGACGCGACGATGGTCGCGCGTTCGACGCAGTTCTGCAGTTCACGAATGTTGCCCGGCCACGAATAGCGGGCCATGGCCTGCAACGCCTCGGCACTGAAACCGCTGAAGCGTTTGCCCGCCGCAGCGCCCAGGGTGTGGGCGAAATGCCGGGCCAGCGGCGCAATGTCTTCGACCCGCTCACGCAAGGCCGGCAACGGAATCGGGAACACGTTGAGGCGGTAATACAGGTCTTCGCGAAACTCCTTGTTGGCCACCGCGTCCAGCAGGTTCTTGTTGGTCGCGGCGATGACCCGCACATCGACCTTGCGCTCGCGTGGATCGCCTACCGGTTCGATGATGCGTTCCTGCAGGGCGCGGAGGATTTTCGCCTGCAGCGCCAAAGGCATCTCGCCGATTTCATCGAGAAACAGCGTGCCCTTGTCCGCCTGCTGGAAGCGCCCGACCCGGTCCGCCACCGCGCCGGTGAACGCGCCTTTGCGGTGGCCGAACATTTCGCTTTCCAGCAACCCTTCCGGGATTGCCGCGCAGTTGACCGCGACAAACGGCTTGTCGGCGCGGTTGCCATGTTTGTGGATGGCCCGGGCGACCATTTCCTTGCCGGTGCCGCTTTCGCCGGTTAGCAGGATGGTAGCGTTGCTTTCGCGCACCGAATCGATCGCGCTCAGGACCCGGCGAAAGCTCGGGCTGTCGCCCACCAGGCTGTCGATCTGCTGGTGTTCGTCGAGTTCGGCGCGCATGCGCAGGTTGTCTTTGAGGATGTCGCGAAATTGCAGGGCCTTGCTGACGGTGATGTCCAGCTCATCGATGTCGAAGGGCTTGGCGATGTAGTCGAAGGCGCCGTTGCGCATCGACTGCACGGCATTCTTCACCGTGCTGTAGGCGGTCATCACGATCACCGGCAACTGCGGGTAGCGGTTCTTGATTTCCGCCAGCAGTTGCGGGCCGTCCATGCCGGGCATGCGCCAGTCGCTGATCACCAGATCGATGTCCTCGGACTCCAGCACCTTGAGCGCGTGCAGGCCGTTGCCGGCGGTGAACACCGCAATGTCGTTCTGACTCAAGGCCGATGCCAGCAGGTCGCAGAGCTTGGGCTCGTCGTCCACCACCAGTACGTTATGCGTCATCGCTGTCCTCGTCGAAATCTTCACCGTTGGCCGGAATGTACAGGCTGAAGGTGGCTCCGGCATCTTTTTCGCTGACGCATTCGATGCGTCCGTCATGGTTTTCCATGATCGAGAAAACTTTGGCCAGACCAAGTCCGGTGCCGGACGCCTTGGTGGTGACGAACGGCGTGAAAATCCGCTCGAGCATGTCCGCTTCGATGCCCTGGCCAGTGTCGCTGATGCTGATGACCGTGTTGTGTTGATCGCTGTGGATGCCCAGGGTCAGACGGCCGCCGTCGGGCATGGCGTCGATGGCGTTGACGATCAGGTTCAGGCCCGCCTGCTTGAGTTGCCGGGCATCGGCGTACAGGGTCGCACCCGGCGCGCGGTCTTCGATTTGCACATCGATGTTGTGGCTGGCCAGTTCCGGGGCACAGAAGCCCACCAGTTCATCCACCAATGGCCGTGCCAGTTGGGTCGAACGCAGTGGCGCACTGGGCTTGGCGAAGTCGAGAAATTCGGTGATCAGGTCGTTGATGCGGCTGACTTCACTGACCACGTATTCCAGATGACGCTTGTCGGTCTCGGGCAGGTCGGCGCGTCGGTGCAGCAGTTGCGTGGCGGTCTTGATGATGCCCAGCGGGTTGCGGATTTCATGGGCCAGGCCCATCGCCACTTCGCCCAGCGCATGCAGGCGGTCGCGGCGCCGCAGTTGCGACTCCAGATGCTGCAACTCGCCGAGGCGTTCGCTCATGTGGTTGAAGATGCTGCTCAGTTCCGCCAGTTCATCGCCGCCGGTGACCGGCAGGCGCTGGCGGTAATCCCCGGCAATCACTGCTTGCACGCCTTTGGCCAGGCCGCGCAACGGCTTGGTCATGCGCTCCGATACCAGCCAGCCCACCGCCAGCGAAGCCGCCGAGCTGAGGATGAAAATCAGGATGAACAGGTTGCTCTGGTTCACCAGCCCGACCAGCGTGGTGTGGCGCAGCAGACCGCTGAACACCACGCCTTGCAGTTCGCCGTTTTCGTTGAGAATCGGTCGGTAGATGCCGCTGTAGCGTTTGGTCGACTGCTCGATCGGCAGCTTGGTGCTGCGCAGTTGGTCCTCGATTTTCGCGGGCACGATTGCCGGGTGATCTTCAAAGCGCTGGGTGGAAAAGATCTCCGAAAAATCGGCGTCTCTGGCCAGGTACAGACGCAGGTCCAGAGAGTGCACGTCGGCGACACTGGTGAGGAAACTGTTATCGAGGTAGGTAACCACGATCAGTTTGTAGTCGGTGCCGTCCTGCTCGCTCTCGAAGGTCGACACCACGGCGCCGGTCGCCACACCGCCGACCTGCAGGGTCTGCAGTACGGCTTTGGGCGCGGTGCTGATCTGCCGCACGATGTCATCGGCGGCGGTGCTGAACACCACTTTGTGATCGCTGTTGCGCACCAGCGCGACTACGTCGATGCCCATGGAGTCGGCAATGTCGGCGGTGAGCTTGTCGCGCCGGGCCGACTGGCGGTCCGTGGGCGGCCGGGTGTAGCGCAGGAACAACTGAGCGATCCGGGCATTATCGCGCACGATCTCGCGGATCTCGTCCTCGACGATCTTGGTCGACTCCTGCAGCCAGATCCGCACGTTGCTGTCGAAAATCTGCGACAGGGTGGTGGCCGCCAGTTCCGCGGCGATCATGGTCGGAATCACGCTGACCAGCCAGAACGCCAGCACCAGTTTGCGTTGCAGGCTCCAGCCGGAGAGGGCGAAGGGTCGGGCGGTGGCGCGTCGGTCTTTGCTCATCATGCTCGCTTATTGTTGTTCGCTTATCGCAGTCGCCATGGCCGGATCGGTACGGTCCGGGCGGATGAAAATCTTCACCAGCCGCAGCAGGTGATTGAGTACGGGGTGGCGATGGCGGAAAAACACCGTATTGCCGATGAACGAACAGCCCAGGCGCAGCTTACTGGCATAACCGGCCTGGCCGCACGCGTAGATCGGAATCCGGTGTTCAATACAGTAGCCGACATTCGCCAGCCAGCTGCGCATGTACAGTTTGTGCTCGCGGGTGCGGGCCAGATCGTGGGCGAAGAACTTGTCCACCAGCCGCTGTTCGTCCAGCAGCACCAGATTGAACGCCACCAGCTCATCGTCCACCCAGTACAAAACGCAGGCGGCACGCTCGTCGAGGTGTTCCAGCACCTGACGGAAATACGCGGCAGGCAGGCATTCGAAGGTCAGGTCGCTGCGCGCCAGTGTCGCTTCATAAAGCCGCATCATGGTCGGCAGCAGATCGTCCACCGAACGTCGCCATTCGATTCGCGGGCCCGAACCGCGCAGGGTCCGCCGCAGGTCCTTGCGGGTGGATTTGCCCAGGGTGCCGAGGTAAGCGTCGACCGAGGCGAATTTGATCGGCAGCTCGGCACCGGGCAATCCCGGCATGCTTTGCAAACCGGCCTCGCGACAGGCCTGCAGCCATTGCGGATTGCGGTGGGAGGCGTCCTTGACGGCCAGCAGGCCGACCCCGGCCTGGTCCGCGTCTTCGCGGGCCAGTTGCAGCAGGCGTGCAAACAGCGACGGCAAACGTGCCGGATCGAGCGACGGGTGTGTACCGACATGGCACTGCTCCGCCACCGGCGAGCCTAGGGCGTACAAGCGAATGTCGAACATACCCGGCCAGCAACTGCGCAGCCACTGGCTCAAGCGTTTGCCAGTGCCCTGCAGGGTGGTGTCGAGCGAATAGGCCGTGGTGAAGGCCACGACCGCCGCAATCAGCCGGTCGTCTTCAAACAGCGCCAGATAGCGCCAGTGAAAGCCGTCGATGCCGGCCTGTTCCACGGCGCGATAGTAGGCCCAGTCTTCGAGCTCCTCGGGAAAGCAGGCATTCCATGCGTCGCGATCAATCGCTTCGATGGTTGAAAAGGCTTGGGCCGTGATCACGTCGTTTCCTTAACCGGCATGGCATGTCGTTTTGCAGGCGCTTCACGCTCGCTGCCGGTATTCCTCGGTTGGCAGGGAATGAGCGGAGGGCGCAAGGTCGGTGCGATGGTTGTTGATGAACTGCACGCTCAGTTCCACGACGCGTCGGTACTGCAGGTCGACGGTGATCATGTGATAGCAGTCGTCCAGCAGAATCTTCACCACTTCGCCGCCGAGCTTGCGTTCCACGTAGTCGGCATTCCAGCGGCTGGTGATGTCGTCCTCGATGGAATGCAACACCAGCGCCGGCACGGTGATCGAAGGCATGCGCTTGCGCACCACGGCGTTCATCCGGTGCAGTTCGCGCACGGTCACGCCTTCCATGGTCAACAGGCCGGCCTCACTGCTGTGGCCTTCCTTCATCTGCCGTTCGACGATGGCCCGCAGGCGCTCGTTCTTGATGCCGTAGGGCGGTTTCTCTTCGAACTTGCAGATGTGCACGCCGAACGGGATTTTCATCAGCAACGGCGTGAGGAACGCCAGTTTGTTGATGCTCCAGCCGTCGTACTTCAAAGTCGTGGAATACATCAGTAATCCGGCCACCTGGCCCGGGTGTTCGGACGCCACGTACATCGACATCACCGCACCCATCGACAGGCCGCCGACAAACACTTTGCTGTGCTGGCGACGGATGCCGACGAAGGTCTTGCGCACACCTTCGTACCAGTCGCGCCAGCCGGTGGCCTGCAAATCGGCATTGCCGCCACAGTGCCCGGCCAGGGTCGGCACGTACACCGTGCAACCGGCCTTGGCCAGTCCCACGGCGACCCGACGCAACTCCGTCGGGGTGCCGGTGAGGCCGTGGATCAACAACACCGCGACCTCCCCTGTGCCGAGAACGAAACCGGCGTCGCCTTCGCCCAGATCGATCCCGGCCGCGTTCATCGTTTCATCGCCCGGGCCAGCAGACGGTCGAGCAGGGCGATGCCCAGGTCGATTTCCGGGTAGCTGATTTCCAGCGACGGCGCGAGGGTGATCACGTTCTTGTAGTAACCGCCCACGTCGAGGATCAGGCCCAGTTTGCGGCCGTCGATCTCGATGTCGCCCTTCATGCCTTCCTCGACCATGAAGTCCAGGGTGGCCTTGTCCGGGGTGAAGCCGTCCGGGGCGCAGATTTCGCAACGCAGGGCCAGGCCCAGGCCATCGACGTCGCCGATGATCGGGTAGCGTTTCTGCAGATCCTGCAGGCCTTCGAGGAAGTATTTGCCCTTGGCCATGACCATCGCGCCGTAGTCGACTTCGCTGGTCATCTTGAACATTTCCAGGCCCACGGCGGTGCCCAGCGGGTTGGAGGCGAAGGTGGAGTGGGTCGAACCTGGCGGGAAGACTTTCGGGTTGATCAGTTCTTCCTTGGCCCAGATGCCGCCCAGCGGGTTGAGGCCGTTGGTCAGCGCCTTGCCGAAGACGATCACGTCCGGTTTGACGTCGAAGTGCTCGATCGACCACAGCTTGCCGGTGCGATAGAAGCCCATCTGGATTTCGTCGACCACCATCAGGATGCCGTGCTGGTCCAGCACATGCTTGAGTTCGCTGTAGAAGTTCATCGGCGGAATCACGTAGCCGCCGGTGCCCTGGATCGGCTCGACGTAGAACGCGGCGTATTCACTGGCGCCGACCTTCGGATCCCAGACACCGTTGTATTCGGTCTCGAACAGACGGGCGAATTGCTGCACGCAGTGGCTGCCGTATTCTTCCTTGGTCATGCCTTTCGGGCCGCGGAAGTGGTACGGGAACGGGATGAAATTGGCGCGCTCGCCGAAGTGACCGTAGCGGCGGCGATAGCGGTAGCTGGAAGTGATCGACGAAGCGCCGAGGGTACGACCGTGGTAGCCGCCCTCGAAGGCGAACATCAGGCTCTTGCCGTTGCTGGCGTTACGCACGACTTTCAGCGAGTCCTCGATGGACTGCGAACCACCGACGTTGAAGTGCACGCGACCGTCGAGGCCGAACTTCTTCTTGGCGTCCACGGCGATCATTTCCGACAGCTCGATCTTGCCTTTGTGCAGGTATTGGCTGGCGATTTGCGGCAGGGTGTCGATCTGCTGTTTCAGTGCGTTGTTCAGGCGCGGGTTGGCGTAACCGAAGTTGACCGCCGAGTACCACATTTGCAGGTCGAGGTAGGCCTGGTCTTCGGTGTCCCAGACATAGGAACCTTCGCAGCGGCTGAAAATGCGCGGCGGTTCGATGTAGTGAACGGTGTCGCCGTAGGAGCAGTACTTGGCTTCTTTTTCCAGAAGGATCTGGTCTTCCTGGGTAGCGATTCGAATATCAGACATGGTGGAAGAGTTCCTGGGTTTCGGTATTGAAGGTGTCGGAATTGAAAGCGGTGGCGTTGGCGGCGCTGGCTTTTGGCAGCAGGGCCAGCAGCGCCGGGAGTTCGGCAAAGCTGTCGAAGCGGGCGTAAGGGATCGCGTTGCGTTCGCAGTACTCGGCGAGGCGGCCCTTGGCGAAGACGAAGTCGGCGGTGGACGACACGCACATGTCGGACTGGCCGTCGCCGATCACCAGCACGCGTTTGTTGCCCGGCGTGGATTTGCATTTGCAGTTGCCGGAGGCCGCACGGCAGGCGTCGCTGGAGTGCGGGAAGTCGATGCGCCAGCTTTCGTGATCGAGCTGTCGCAGGCGGTTGGCGAGGATCGGCAGCAGGGTCACGTAGTTGCGCGACAGGATCCGCGCGATGCCTTGCTCGATGCCGTCGCTGACCACTTCGAACGAAGCGCCCAGGCCGATGGCGTGGTCGACGAAGTCGGGGAAGTCCGGATCGATCTCGATGCTGTCGAAGAAGTCCAGCAATTGGCCGGGCGTGGCCTTGACCAGCGAGAGCTGGCGGCTGAGGCATTCACGGGAACCGATTTCACCGGCCAGCCACTGGTTTTCGATCGTTTCCCAACTCGGGTCGGCGAAGCGTTCGAGAATGCTGTCGATCACGTCGGTGCGGGTGATGGTCCCGTCGAAATCACACACGATATGCCAGTCAATCATCTGCATTACCTATTGGTCAGAGCGCGTTGTGTGCGCTTGCCGAGGGGTAGAGCAGGGACTGTGCCAAGTGCCATCAGCCCCTTGCCGGCGGGGCCGATGAGGTGCTTTGGCAATTTGAAGCTACAATTTTTGTAGCTTGCTACAAACAACATGAGTGCTTGCGCGGTGGGTGGCATCCGGGGATTGATGCGCGCATGTTCAATTAAAGGAATGGCCTCATGATGAGGAAGACACTGTTTTTATTCGCAGCGCTGGGCGCTTTCTCAGTCAGCGCCATGGCGGATGGCATCACCGGGGAGGCGGGCTTGGGCCTGGGTTATCAGCCTCACGACCCGAGTGGCAGCCGTTATGAAACACGGCCGATACCGTATCTGGATCTGGACTGGGGCGACGTCAGCCTCAGTACCGACGACGGCCTGACCTGGAGCGCCTTGAAGACCAACGGCTTCAGCGCCGGCCCTTATGTGAATTACCTGCCGGGCCGCACGTCCAACGGCGAACTGCGCGGCTTGCGCGATGTGCCCGACATGGCCGAGGCCGGTGGCTTCGTGCAGTACGCGCCGGCCGACTTCTGGCGGGTGTTCGCCTCCGTCGGCCAGGCCATCGGCGGCAATGGCGGGCAGGGCGGCGTGCTCGGTCGGGTCGGTGGCGAGATCGGTTATCCACTGGGCGGCGGCGTGATCGGCAGCAGCAATCTGACCGCGCATTTCGCCAATGCCCGGCAGAACAACACGTTCTTTGGTGTCAGCGACAAGGAAGCCCTGGCGTCCGGCATCCGTGCCTACAACGCCGGCGGTGGCCTGCAGAACATCGCGCTGACCCAGAGCTTCGAGTTCCCGCTCGGGCCGCAATGGTCGCTGGTGACCAGCGCGAGCTGGATTCACCTGACCGGTTCGGCAGCCGACAGCAGCATCGTCAAGAGCGTCGGCGATACCAATCAGGGCGAGGTGCAGATGGCAATCGCCTATAAATTCAAGTAAGCCCGACGGGAACTGGTCTGGCCTTTGCAGACAGCCGTGACGAACCCATTGTTTCAGGATGTTCTTCATGGCTCGCCCTGCTTACCGTTTGCTGGCCCATTCGTTGTGGGACCTGATTCCCGTGGCCCTCGGACTGGCCCATTTCGCCTTCGTGGTGTGGCTGGTCCTGGCCTTTCATGCGTTGTCCTGGTGGGCACTGCTGCCGCTGGCGCTGGTGTATGCGGTGAGCCTGTCATGGAGCATCAACAGCATTTCCCACAACCAGATCCACAATGCCTACTTCACCCCGGCATGGCTCAACCGCGCCTTTGACTTGTTGCTGTCGGTGACCATCGGTTTCTCCCAGACCCTCTACCGCGATATCCACAACCGCCATCACCGGGGCAACTCGGACCGGCCGGGGGCGGATGGCAAGACCATCGATCCGTTGTCGATCTATCAGCGCGGCAAGGATGGTCAACCCGAGAATCCCTGGGCCTACACCTTCCTGAGCTTCTTTCGCGACGACCCCAAGCCGATCTACGACGAGATGCAGCGCAAGCGTCCCGCGGATGCGC
Organism: Pseudomonas kribbensis; assembly: GCF_003352185.1. Taxonomy (GTDB): domain Bacteria; phylum Pseudomonadota; class Gammaproteobacteria; order Pseudomonadales; family Pseudomonadaceae; genus Aquipseudomonas; species Aquipseudomonas kribbensis. The sequence continues at coordinate 5,043,056 of NZ_CP029608.1, read as the reverse complement.
GCTGGGTCAAGGTGGAGATCGGTGTGACAGTGGCGTTCTATCTGGGGCTGGCGATCTGTGACTGGCGGGCGGTGCTGGTGCTGTTGCCGTTCTGGTATCTGGGTCAGGCGCTGTCTTCGCTCAACGGTTACTACGAGCATTTCGGCGGCAACCCGGATTCGCCCATCGCCTGGGGCGTCAGCGCCTACAGCCCGCTCTACAACCTGCTATGGATGAACAACGGCTACCATGCCGAGCATCACTACCGGCCGAAAATGCACTGGACCCGGGTCAAGGCGTTTCACCGGGACATCGCCGGGCAACAGCGGGAGGCGGGGGTGAAGGATATTCCGGTGGCCCATGGCCTCGGATTTCTGGTGGCGCATCGCAAGGATTGAACCGTAAAAAAGTGGGAGCCCGCAGGCTCCCACGACCGTTCACCTCAGTTTTCCTCGCCCTCGGCCAGCAGCGCAATGCCGCCCATGATCACGGCCACACCCACCCAGTGCAGCAGGCTGATCTCTTCACCGAGCCCCAGCCACGATCCCAGCAACACCCCGACGAACACCAGCGAACTGAGCGGAAATGCCAGGGACAGGCTGCTGCGCCGCAGAATCAGCATCCAGACAAAGAACGCACCGATGTAGCAGGCAATCGCCACCAGCACACCCGGTGCCTGGGCGACGCTGAGCAGCCATTGCAGGGTGAAGTCCATCTGCCCCAGTTGATCGCCGCCGACCTTGGTCGCGATCTGCCCGCCACTTTCCAGAATGATCAACAACGCCCAGAGCACCACGGTGCCGAGGCGGCCGTGCAGCCAATCCATCGAGCCATTCCTTTTGAGTATCAGTTGAGAATCAGGCATGGCCGACACACACGAGCATCACGCCCGCCGTAATCACCAGTGTGCCCATCCAGCGACGGCGGCTGACGGTCTCGCCAAGGAACAGTTTGCCAGCCAGCACCACGCCGCAATACGCCAGCGCGGCGGCGGGGAACAACAGGCTCAGCGGCGCCCGGGACAAGGCTTCGAGCCAGACGAAAAACTCGATCACGTAGGCGCCGATGCCGCACCACAGCAGCGGTGCGTTGAACACCTGGCCCCAGAACGCACCGAGCCGAAAACCACCTTCCAGTTCCGGCAAACGGTCCAGGCCAAGCTTGAAGCAGAGCTGGCCGATCACGTCGAGCACGATGGAAAACGCCACCAGCAGAATCACGGTCAAGGTCATGGGAACAGCTCCTCGAACAACTCGATCAGCGCCTGATTGGTCGCCGAGTTGCGCAGCAGATCGGTCTCGCTCCAGCGCTCGGCCGGCGGCTGGTCGGACTTGGCTTCCCAGCGTTTGAACGCGTTGCTGAAGGCCGGGCGGGCGAACTCGCCGCAGATGTCGATGCCGATCACGCGCTTGCTGGCGGCGAGGCTGCGGATGGCCTGGAGCAAATGGCTGAGGCGCATCTGGCCCTGATCCCAATTGGTCGCGGCGTCTTCGCTGGCCAGCACGTCCTTGTCGATGGTGATCCACACGGCTTGGGTCGGAAGGCTGGCGATCATCCGGTCGAGAAACGCCGTCCAGTCCTGATCGGCCAGGTTGTTCCAGTGCAGCAGGTTCTCCTGTTGCTGGTGGCCGGCGCCGTCACCGACCCGGCCCCAGACTTTCGACGGCGGATGCTGCCAAGGGAACAGCTGCAACACCCCGCGTTTCAGGGCACCGAGATTGCCACCCTTGATCTGCGGATTTTGCAGGTCGTCGCTGCACGGCCCGAGGGTGACGATGCGTTCGATGTTCGGCAGTTTCAGCGCCTGATTGACCCACGAACCGCAATGCCGGCGGGGCGCGAAGTGCACCCAGTCAGGATGATTGTCGAAATGGATCAGGCTCACCGGCTCCGGCAGATCAGTCAGGAAGGCCGGGGTCAGATGGTGATAGTCGCCGGAGCCGACGAAGAAGATTTCCGGTGCCGGGCCATTGTGCCGGGGCCGTTCACGCAGGCGTTCGGCAAACCGGCGGAAGGTGCGTTCGCTGGACCAGAGCCGCAATTTCGGGCCGAGGTCGAGCAGGTCCAGGCGCCGGGCACGGCCGCTGTCGAGCAGCCGCGCGATGGACGCCTGACCGGTCAGGCTGTGGTCGAGATCTAAAATATTCAAGGTCGCAATTCACCCTTGGCAGACCCTCCCAGACACCGGCCTCATCGAACATGAGCGCCGGCCGGGCGGGCTTTCGGGGGTAAATGCAAGGGACGGGCCAGCCCCTCTCCCGCACGGCAGCTCAGGCGTGCAGGCGGACCCAGACGCTGACCAGCACCGTCGCCGCCATCAGCCACGCGACAGCTGCCACGGCCAGCGAAGCTTCGAGGCGCATCCGGTCGACCATCACATACAGCGTCGCCAGATAAACGAAGTAGGGAATGATCGACCACATGCCGAACACGATGGTGGTCTTCAGGTCATCGACCGAACGGCCCTTGCCGACGATGTAGTGGGCGATCAGGGCGAAAGTCGGAAACAGCGGCACCAGACCGGCGATGTAATAGTTTTTGGTCTTGGCCAGCATGGCGAGGATCACCACCACCGCCGCACCCAGAAAGGCTTTGAAAATCAGATCCACGTCGTTCTCGCTTAATGGCTCAGGCCGTATTTTTTCACTTTGTCGAACAGCGTGGTCTTGGCCATGCCCAGCTCCAGGCTGGCCTGGGTCAGGTTGCCGCCGCTGCGCTGCAGGGCATCGCTGAGCAGGTTGCGTTCGAAGGCTTCCACCGCTTCGGCGAACGCCAGGCCCTGGCCGCCGCTGCCGGCGCCGGACTTCTTGAACGCCGGCAAACCGAGGGCGAAGCGCTCGGCGACGTTGCGCAATTCGCGCACGTTGCCCGGCCAGTCGTGGCTCATCAGGCTGGACAGGGTCTGGTTGTCCAGCTCCGGCAGTGCGCGGTCGAAGCGCAGGGCCGATTGCTGGGTGAAGTGTTCGAACAGTTGCAGGATGTCTTCGCGGCGCTCGCGCAGGGGCGGCAGCTCCAGCGTCACCACGTTGAGGCGGTAGTACAAGTCGCTGCGAAATTCCCCGGCCTTGCTCGATTCGTCGAGGTCGGATTTGGTCGCCGCGATCACCCGGCAATCCACCGCCACGCTCTGGTTCGAACCGAGGCGTTCGAGGGTGCGTTCCTGCAATACCCGCAGCAGTTTGATCTGCAACGGCAGCGGCATGCTTTCCACCTCATCGAGGAACAGCGTGCCGCCGTCGGCGTGTTCGATCTTGCCGATGCGCCGCTTGCCGGCGCCGGTGAAGGCGTTGGCCTCGTGGCCGAAAATTTCGCTTTCGAACAGGTTTTCCGGCAGGCCGCCGCAGTTCAGCGCGACGAACTGTTTGGTGTGGCGGCGGCTGAAGTCATGCAGGCAACGGGCAACCAATTCCTTGCCGGTCCCGGTTTCGCCTTCGATCAACACGTTGGCCGAGGTATCGGCGACGTTGGCGATCAGTTCGCGCAGGTTCTGCATGGCCGGCGAGCGTCCGATGATCCGTCCTTCAAGGGAATCTCGTTCGGCCAGTTGCCGGCGCAGGGACGAGACTTCGCGGGCCAGGCTGCGTTGCTCCAGTGCACGCCGGGCCACGTCCACCAACCGCTCGGGAGAGAACGGTTTTTCCATGAAGTCGTAGGCGCCTTTCTGCATCGCGCCGACCGCCATGGAAATGTCGCCGTGACCGGTAATCAAGACCACCGGCAGGCTGCGGTCCCGTTGCTTGAGACGGGTCAGCAGTTCCAGGCCATCGATGCCGGGCAGGCGGATGTCGCTGATGACGATGCCGGCGAAATTGTCGCCGACCCGATCCAGAGCTTCTTCGGCACTGCCGACGCCGATGCAGGGAATGTCTTCCAGGGTCAGTGCCTGCTGGCAGCCGAGCAGCACATGGGGATCGTCTTCGACGATCAGCACACTAAGGTCGTTGTTCATATTGGCTCGGCAGGAGTAGGGCTTACCAACGGTAAACTGAGGACGAAGGTGGTACCACCGCTGGCCGGGTGTTCGACACCCAGGTGCCCGCCGGTAGCGGCGGCCAGGCTGGCGGAAAGAGTCAGGCCGAGGCCCAGACCCTGTTCGCCGGGTTTGGTGGTGAAGAACGGTTCGAACAGATGCTTGCGCGCTTCGGCGTCGATACCGTGACCGTTGTCGCGCACCCGCAGGCGATATTTGCCGTCGAATTCTTCGCCTTCCAGCCACAGCTCCGGCAGCGGTTGCGCCTGCATGGCGTCGAGGGCGTTGCCGATCAGGTTGACCAGAATCTGCTCCAGTCGCGTCTGGTCGATCTGCACTTGCTCATCAATGAACTGACGATGCACTTGCAGGGATGCGTGCTCGACTCGGGCGCCGAGCACTTGCAGTGCCGCGTCCACCGCTTTGCCGAGGCTGGCGCGGCCCTTGTCGTCACCGCGCCGGGCGAACGAGCGCAGGCTGGCGGTGATCCGGCCCATGCGGTCGATCAGGTCGTTGATGGTCTTGAGGTTGGTGCTGGCGACATCCAGCTGGCCGCGCTCCAGAAAGCGTACGGTATTGCCCGACAGCGTGCGCATCGCCGCCAATGGCTGATTCAGTTCGTGGGCGATGCTGGTGGACATCTGGCCGATGGCCGCAAGTTTGCCGGCCTGCACCAGTTCGTCCTGGGCCCGGCGCAGGGTTTCTTCGGCCTGACGGCGTTCGCGGATCTGACTCTTGAGCCGTTCGTTGCTGGCACGCAGGTCGGCGGTGCGTTCGGTAATCCGACGCTCCAGCTGATTGTTGGCTTCCTGCAAGGCTTCCCGGGCGGCGAGGCGGGTGGCGATGACCTTGCGCCGCTCGTTCCAGGCAATCAGCAGGAACGCCACCAACGCAAAGGCCACGGCCACCAGAATCCCCTGATTGATCGCTTCGCGCCGCAGATCCTGCAACGGCGTGAGCAGGGTGAAATTCCACGGCGTGTCGCTCAATGGCCGGGTCTGTGCCAAGTAACTGATGTTCTCTTCGTCGCGGTCCTGTTGCGGCAGGACTTCGCTGTTGGCCGGGAACGTGAGTTTCTCCACGCCTTCGGCCAGGGTTTCCCGGGCGAGCGGTTGCAGCTCGTTGAGCGGGAACCAGTAGTACTGCAGGCTGCGGGCGAGTTTTTCCTTGGTCTCGTCGCTCAGCGGCACTACGGATTTCAAACGTCGGGCCGGGTCGCTGGAGAGAATGATGATGCCGTTCTCATCACTGACGAAGGCTTCCAGGCGCGCCCGTTGCCAGCGCTCTTCCATGGCTTCCATGCGCACCTTGACCACCGCGACGCCGATGATCTTGCCGTGTTCTTCCAGGCCGTGGGCCAGGTAATAGCCGGGCTCGCCATTGGTGCTGCCGATCCCGTAGAAACGTCCGGGTTCGCCACGCACGGCTTTCTGGAAGTAGGCGCGGAAGGACAGGTCTTCGCCGAGGTAACTGTCGACGTCGCGCCAGTTGCTGGTGGCCATGACCCGGCCGGTGGTGTCCATGACATAGATGGCCCGACTGCGGCTGCGCCGGTTCAGGCCTTCCAGGTAATCGTTGACCGTTTGCCGGTGTTCCGGGGTCGGGTCGCCAAGCAACTGCGAAACGCTCGATTCGAGTTCCAGCAGGCTGGGCAGGTAGGTGTATTTGCTGATTTCGCTTTCGACGGCGCGGGCGTTCAGTTCGAGCTGGCGCTGGCCGTTTTCGCTGAGGCTGCGGATGCCGAAGCGTTCACTGATCCAGAAGCCGGCGTAACCCAGTCCGACCATCAGGATGATGATCAGCGGCGGCAGGAACAAATGGCGGATCAGACGGGGTTTCACGGCAAGTGATGGCGTGGTTGCGCGATAGAGATTGGGGTCGCATTTCATCACAGATGCCTTGGGTCAACCACAACACTTGCTTGAGGGCTATCGCCGGCCCCTTGTGGGAGCGAGCCTGCTCGCGATGGCGGACTGACATTCAACATCAATGTTGACTGTAATGGCCTCATCGCGAGCAGGCTCGCTCCCACAAGGGATTGGAGTTGCTCCGGCGAAGGTATTGCTTAGTGCTGCAGGATTTTCTCGAGGAAATGCTGCGCGCGTTCGGAGCGCTGGCTGATGTCGCCGAAGAACTCTTCCTTCTTGCAGTCTTCGATGATCTTGCCGGCATCCATGAAAATCACGCGGTCGGCCACTTTGCGGGCGAAGCCCATTTCGTGGGTCACGCACATCATGGTCATGCCTTCGTGGGCCAGCTGCACCATCACGTCGAGCACTTCGTTGACCATTTCCGGGTCCAGCGCCGAGGTCGGTTCGTCGAACAGCATGACGATCGGGTCCATCGCCAGCGCACGGGCAATCGCCACACGCTGTTGCTGGCCGCCGGACAGTTGGCCCGGGTGCTTGTGGGCGTGAGCCGACAGGCCGACACGATCAAGCAGCTGCAGGCCTTTCTTGGTCGCCTCTTCCTTGCTGCGGCCCAGCACCTTGATCTGCGCGATGGTCAGGTTTTCGGTGATGGTCAGGTGCGGGAACAGCTCGAAATGCTGGAACACCATGCCGACGCGCGAGCGCAGTTTCGGCAGGTTGGTCTTCGGATCGGCAATCGAGGTGCCGTCGACCACGATGTCGCCTTTCTGGAACGGCTCCAGCGCGTTGACGCACTTGATCAGGGTCGACTTGCCAGAACCGGACGGACCGCAGACCACGATCACTTCACCCTTTTTGACCTCGGTGCTGCAATCGGTCAGCACCTGGAAGTCCCCATACCACTTGTTGATGTTCTTGATAGAGATCATACGGCGAACCTTTTTTGCAGACGCTTGACCAGCTGCGAGGCGGCAAAGCTGATGATGAAGTAGACGACACCGGCAAAGATCAGGAACTCATTGGAGCGTCCGATGATGTCGCCGCTGGAGCGGGCGGAGTTGAGGAAGTCCACCAGGCCCACGGTGTAGACCAGCGAGGTGTCCTGGAACAGGATGATGCTCTGCTGCAGCAGCAGCGGGGTCATCTTGCGGAACGCCTGGGGCAGGATGATCAGGCGCATCATCTGGCCGTAGGTCATGCCCAGTGCCTGGGCGGCGCCCATCTGGCCCTTGGGAATCGACTGCACGCCGGCCCGGACGATTTCGCAGAAGTACGCCGCTTCGAACATCATGAAGGCCACGATGCACGAGGTGAACGCGCCGATCGGGGTGTCTTCGCCGGTGATCCAGCGCAGCACGAACGGCACCGCCAGGTAGAACCAGGTGATCACCAGCAGCAGCGGGATCGAACGGAAATAGTTGACGTAGGCGCCGGCGAGGTTCGACAGCAGTTTGCTGTGGGACAGACGGCACAACGCAAGAATGGTACCGAGGATGATCCCGCCGACCACGCCCAGCGCCATCAGCTTGAGGGTCATCAGCATGCCGTTCCACAGGCCGGGAATGGCCGGGACGATGCCACTGAAATCGAATTCCATCATTTACCCCCCACGGAGATCAGGCCGGGCACGGAGACTTTCTTCTCGACCATGCGCATCAGCAGCATCAGGCTCATGTTCAGGGTGAAATAGATCAGGGTCGCCAGGGTGAAGGCTTCAAACAGGTTGGCGGAGAACTCGGCGGTCTGTTTGGTTTGCGCCAGCAGTTCCATCAGACCGATCAGCGAGGCCACGGAGGAGTTCTTGAACACGTTCAAAAATTCCGAGGTGAGCGGCGGAATGATGATCCGGTAGGCCTGGGGCAGCAGCACGTTCCAGTAGATCTGCGGCAGCTTGAAACCCATGGCGCGGGCGGCGGATTCCTGGCCACGCGGCAGCGCCTGGATACCGGTGCGAACCTGTTCGCAGACCCGGGCGGCGGTGAACAGGCCCAGGCACACGACAACGCTCAGGTAGGCCGAGGTGGTCGGGTTCAGGTCCTGTTTGTACCAGTCCTGCAGGTTCTGCGGCAGCATGTCGGGTACCAGGAAGTACCAGATGAACAGCTGAACCAGCAGCGGCACGTTGCGGAACAGTTCGACGTAGCAGGTCGCGATGCCCGCCACGATGCGGTTCGGCACGGTGCGCATGATGCCCAGCAGCGAGCCCAGCAACAGGGCGATGATCCAGGCCACGACGGCGATGGCGATGGTCCAGCCCAGGCCGGAGATGAACCAGTCGAGATAGGTCTCGCTGCCCACGCCGGTGGACTTGAAGAACACGCCCCAGTCCCAGTTGTAATTCATTAGGGTCTCCCCTCGATTCGATCGATGTACAAGTGCCCGCCTGGGGAAAATCCTTTCCCGTCTGACGTTGAACGTCAGGCACACGCGATCGGCTCGAAAACCACCAGGTCGAGTGTTCCAGTTGAAACCAGCAGGTATTTACTGTCGCCCGAGGGAGGGTTGGCTCCCTCAGGTGACAAGGTTAGATCAGTGTCAGATTTTTACGTCTGGCGCAGGCTTGTCGCTCGGATTGGCGATCAGCTCTTTAACCTTTTCGCTCATCGGGAAGTTCAGGTTCAGACCCTTCGGCGGGATCGGGCTCTCGAACCACTTGCTGTAGATCTTGTTGATCTCGCCGGACTTGTAGAGCGCGACGATGGCGTCGTCTACAGCCTTCTTGAAGGCCGGATCGTCTTTACGAACCATGCACGCGTAGGCTTCGAAGGACTGTGGAGTACCGGTGATGACCCAGTCATCCGGCTTCTTGGCTTTGGCTTCTTCGCCGGCCAGCAGGGCGTCGTCCATCATGAAGGCAACGGCACGGCCGCTTTCCAGCATCTGGAAGGATTCGCCGTGGTCCTTGGCGGAGATGACGTTCATGCCCATCTGCTTGTCAGCGTTCATCGCCTTGATGATGCGCTCGGAGGTGGTGCCGGCGGTGGTCACGACGTTCTTGCCTTTCAGGTCGGCAAAGTCGGCGTAGGACGGCTTGCCTTCCTTGTCTTTCTTGACCAGCAGGCGGGTGCCGATTTCGAAGATGTTGACGGTGAAGTCGACTTGCTGGGCGCGTTCGGCGTTGTTGGTGGTGGAGCCGCACTCGATGTCCACGGTGCCGTTCTGCACCAGCGGAATACGGGTTTGCGAGGTGACCAGGTTGTACTTGGCGTTCAGGTCAGGCTTGTTCAGGTCTTTTTTCAGGGCTTCGACGATAGCGACCTGAATGTCGTGGGAGTAGCCCACAGGTTTGCCCGAAGCATCGGCGATGTAGGAGAAAGGAATGGAGCTGTCACGATGCCCGAGGGTGATGGTGCCCGAGTCGTTGATCTTCTTAAGGGTGCCGGTGAGCTCGGCAGCGAAAACTGGTGTGCTGATCAGAGCGGCAGCAATGGCTGCGCCCAGGATATGGGGAACGATGCGCATCAAATTTTCCTCGACATTGTTTTTTTTATGGAGCCGGTTGAGCGGGCCCTTTGTACTTCGAATGCCTGACGGCTCCTGTTGTGCTGGCGCAACAGGCATTCGTCGAAGGAGTGTAGAGCATGAGTCGTGCCAGACCAGTTGCAACAAGTTAACTGGTTGATTTTGCTGGTGATTAAAGTTTTGTGATGGCGTTTTTCAGCATTTCTGATCCGGTTATCCGAACCGACCGACAGGTCGCGTTCGGAAAACCGAATGCTGGCGATTCAGCGCCAGACCGGCAGCAGGTCCAGGTTGAACAGCAGGTGCGCGACCGCGCAGATCACGCCGAAAAACAGCACCAGAGCGATCATTGGCGTACCGCCCCAGACCCGATAGAGCGGGCTGCCAAAGCGTTTGCGCGAGGCCCGGGCCAGCAGTGCCGGGGTGATGACGGCCCAAAGTGTGGCGGCCAGCCCGGCGAAACCGATGGCGTGAATGAAGCCTTCCGGCCAGAGAAACCCGCAGAGCATCGGTGGCAGGAAAGTCGCGGCAGCGGTTCGCAGACGGCCCATGGGCCGGTCGTCGAAACCGAGCACGTCGGCCAGATAGTCGAACAGGCCCAGGGTTACGCCGAGAAACGAGCAGGCCACGGCGAAGTTGGAGAAGAAATTCAGCAGAAGGTCGACATTGGCGCTGTCCAGGCGTGAGCCCAGAGCGCTGATCAGCACGTCGATGTTGCCGCCACGCTGGGCGATGCCCTTGAAGGCTTCGCGCTCAATGTTGCCCATGCTGCACAGCATCCACACCAGATACAGGCCCAGTGCGATCAACGTGCCGCCCAGCAGGCAGGCACGGATGCGCTTCGGGTCCTTGCCGAAATGCTTCATCAGGCTCGGCACGTTGCCGTGGAACCCGAACGAAGTCAGGCAGAAGGGCAGGGTTACCAGCAGATAGGGCCAGTAGCTGGTGGTGCCGCTGTTCAGATCGAACAGCGTGGCCGGTTGTACATGGCCGAGCAGGCCGCCGAAGGTCAGAAAGAATGCCAGGATCTTCGCGCCGAACACTACGGTGGTCATCCGGCTCACCGCCGAGGTGCTGAGCCAGACGATGAACGCTACCAGCACGGTGAAACCCAGCCCGCCGGCACGCGGTGACAGCGAGACGCCCATGGACTGCAGGGTGTGATGGATCACTGAACCGCTGGCGGAAATGTAGGCGTAGGTCAGCGTATAGAGCACGAAGACGATGCTCAGACCGTTGATCCGGTTCCAGGTACGACCCAGCAGATCACGGGTGATGGTCGAGAAGCTCGCGCCTTCGTGGTAGTTGAGGTTGGCCTCGAGAATCATCAGGCCCGAATGCAAGGTGCAGAACCAGGCAAACACCAACACGGCGACCGACCCGTAAAACCATAACCCGGACATGACCACCGGCAGGGAAAACATTCCGGCGCCGACGATGGTTCCGCCGATGATCATGGCGCCGCCCAGGACCGAGGGCGAGCGTTCGAGTGCGGCGGGGGAAGGGGATGAAGCAAGTGACGTGGCACGCATGGCTGGGCCTGCATTGATTTTGTTATGGAAGGTTCGATCCGGCTCGCCCCTTGTCGGGGCGAGCCGTACTCATCGGATGTTCAGCAGGGGGGACAACCGGCTCACTGCCTGCAACAGAAATCCGTCCTGCCCCGGCAATGCATCGAACGACAGGCCCACCGGCAGCGAACCCTTGGCCGCCACCGGCACGGTCATGCTCGGCGCTGCCAGGTTGCTGGCCGGATCGGTGTTGCGCACGAACCGCTCGAAATGGCTTTCATCCGCACAATCAGCCAGCAACGGCGCACTGCAACTGACTGTCGGGTAGGCCATCAAGTCCAGCTGGTGGCGACTGAACAGTTGCCGGTACTCCTGCTCCAGCCGGACTTTGCCCATCAAGGCCTGCACATAGTCGGTATAGGAAATCGCCGGGCTTTCCAGCTGTGCAGTGAGGATTTTCTTGATCCCGGGATCGCCGATCCGCGCCAGGATGTCGAGGAATTCTGCGCCGCGCCCTTCCTTCATCAGGAACCGTGGAAAGTCGATGAAGAATTCGTAGATCGGCAGCGGGAATTGGATGCACTCGTTGATCTCGCCGATCACCGTATCGTCGACCGCAACGATTTCCATGCCGGCGCTGGCGAGCGCGTCGATGGCGGCACGGCAGTCGCGGCTGACGTTGTTGTCCAGATCGGCCCAGAGGAAGCGCTCGGGAATTCCGATGCGCAGCGCACGATCGTCGGGCAGTGCCGGCAGGTGCCGGCCGGTCAGGTGGCCGTGGACGAACCGGCAGTCTTCCACCGTGCGCGTCAGCAGGCCTGGTGTGTCCTTGGTCTGCGAGACCGGGACGATGCCGTCGGCCGGGTATTCGCCGGTCGTCGGGCGCAGGCCGACGACGCCGCAAAACGCCGCCGGGATGCGCACCGAGCCGCCGGTATCTGTGCCTACCGCACACGGCACCAGCCCGGCGGCGACAGCGGCGGCACAGCCACCGCTGCTGCCACCGGCGCCATGCAGCTCGTTGGCCGGGTTGATGACCGCGCCATAGGTGTGGTTGGCCGACGTCACGCCGAACGACAGTTCGTGCATGTTGTTCTTGCCCACCACCCGCGCGCCCAGTTGCTTGAAGCGCGCCACGATACCGGCGTCGTGCTGCGGCCGGTAATCGGCGAGGCCGGGGGTGCCGGCAGTGGTCGGCATGCCGCTGACATTGATGTTGTCCTTGAAGGACACCGGCAGCCCGTACAGCGGCGCCAGGCGATCCGCGTCCGGCGTGTAGGCGAACGTCGCGGGGTCGAACGTGATGAAACTGTGCAGATGCTGCGCCCGGTCATGGCGCTCGCGCAGGGCCTGCTGCCAGGTGTCGAGGCAGAGCTCGCCACGGCGAAATCCGTTGACGAGCTGTTCGATGGAAAACTGTCTGTACATGGAAAGTCTCGGCGAAAAGAAAGGGACGCAATCAGCAGTAGCGGTACTGCGGAACCAGCCCGTCGAGTGGATTGCCGTCGATCAGGTCGCCACCCAGGCTGCTGATGACCGAGCAGGCGGCGTTCAGGGCCGTCTGGATCGAACCTTCGGCCCAGCCGCCGGTGAACGAAGCGCCGCAGCCCGCCAGGTAAAGACCGGTGTCCTGACGCGGATCGAGAGCGGTGCGGAACTGATAGAACAGGCGCTCGGAATAGATGTCGTCGCCGGGGAAATTCAGTTTGAAGGCGCCGAGGGCATGCTTGTCGGTCAGCCAGTCGTATTCGAGCACGTAGCGCTGGTAGTCGCCGTTGAGCGGGATCAGGTGGCGGGCGAATTCCGGCGCGCTCATCGCCAGCTCGTCCACCAGGCGCAGGCAGCGCTGCACTTTGTCGGTCATGGAAACCATCTTGTGCGAATCGTCTTCCCAGGTGTAACTGATCAGCACCACGCCCCAGGAGTCCGGGTCTTGTGGCGCGTAGTCCAGGCAGTACACGCCCTTGACCAGGGTGTCGGTCTGGATGTTCTGCGCCAGGCCGTGTTTGAGCCAGAACTTGTCCCTGGTCAGGATGAACAGCTTGGAGGACCCGACCATGTGGGTTTCGTTGATGGCCCGGGCCACGTCGCGATTCACGAACGCCTGGTTCTGGGTGAGCTTGAGGTTGACCTGCAAGGCGCGGGTCGTGGTGGTGGTGATCACCCGGTCGCAGGCGTAGGTTTCGCCGTTGCTGCCGGCCAGCAGGATCTGTCCGTCGGGGCCCTTGTTTATCGATTCGATGCGGGTACGGCAGATCATGTCGCGCAGTTGCATGCCGTTGAACCGGGTCTCGGCGATCAGCTCTGCCAGCGAGGAGATGCCGTTCGGCACCAGCCGCTGATTGACCTCCAGCGCGTTGACCACCAGCCGCAGAATCTCGGTGAACGAGGCGCGATAGACCGACTGGAAACCACCGGAACCGATGCCCAGCGAGCCGAACAGGTGGAAGTCTTCCGGTTTGCGCCAGACCTTGCCGCCCGGCGGGTTCTTGCTGGTGAAGATGCGCACCATCGCCGAATAGAAAGAGCTGTCACCGAAGCAGTCCAGATAGCGTTGCCATTCCGGCTGCACTTCGCAGTAATTGTGCTGCTTGAGCAGTTCGGTCAGCAGCAGCGGCGGGGCAAGGCTGGTGCCGTCGTCCAGTACCGCGCCTTCGCGCAGAAACGCATTCCAGCCCTGATGCACGGTGCTGAACAGCGCCGGCGGCGGTTGCATCGCGGCCCAGTGATGGGCCTCGCCACGATAATGCAGTTCGGTATCGACCACCCCCGGATCGGGAAAGGCTTCGGTGGTCTGGATGCCGAACTTGTTGAGGTAATGGAACAGCCCGACCTCGCTCGGTGGAAAGCGCATGGCGCCCATTTCTGCGATGAACTGCGGTTGTTCTTCATCGAAGCATTGAGTCAACAGGCGACCGCCGATGTGGCTTTCTTCAGCCTCGAACAGGGTCACGCGACGGGCACCGGCACGCAGCAGTTCATAGGCCGCCACCAGCCCGGTCAGGCCGGCGCCGACGATGCCGATGTGTTTTTCCGCCGTGTGAGCCGGCAGGTTTCCGATGGCCTGGTCGGCGTTGCGCAGGAACTGACCGTAATCGTAGAGCAGGTCGACATAGGGGAAAGACAGGCACGCGGTATCCTGGCTGGCAGGATGGTTCATGGAGTTCACAGGGGTAATTCTCGGTCGGTCAGATGATGAGCTGCAGGCTTTCGAGGGCGCGGCCGGGGTTGAGCAACAGGATCTTCTTGCCCTGGATTTTCCACTCGCCGTCGAGGTTGATCAGGCGATGTTCGACGGTGGCGGGGTAATGCCATTCGCGCTCGCCACGGGCCTCGCAATACAGCAGATTGCTGCTGGCGACGGCGCTGCAGGTCGGCTCTTCAATCGTGATCCGGGGGCGCTGGGCAATGTGCAGGCAACGGCTTTTCGGCTGTTGGGAAAAGTTGCGGGCATTGGCCAGGCGGTTGATGCGCAGGGTGGTCAGGAAGCGGTCTTCATACACCAGCGAGGATTCGTGCAGCGGGCTGCGCTGTTCGCGGGTCATCGGAATCCAGTAGGTGTAGTCATCGCTCAGCAATTGCTGCCAGGCGTCGAAGTCCTGTTGATCGAGCAGGTGCATTTCGGTCTCGAGCAAACGCTCGATGGCCCGTTCAGTTTGATCGTGGTGCATGGTCGTCCCGCATCAGGTTTTGCCAGTTGTCGTAGAAGTTGCGCATCGCCAGTTCACTGGTGCCGGACACCACGCGGGTCTGGTCGTAGGTCTCGCCCGGTTCGAACAGGCGGGCAACGTTGACCCATTCGTTGGCGTCGCTGTGCAGGCCTTCCATGGCGCGCTCGTACATCTCAACGTCGTCATGGGCGACCATCGAGCACGGCGAGTTGATCAGGTTGTTGTACTGCACGGTTCGCTCCAGCAGCTGCACCGGGGCGCCCTGCAGTTCGAAGATCCACGACTCGACGATGGTTTCCTGCGCACTCACCGGGCGAATCACCCGCAGTGTCTGGATCGGGCCCTTGACCATCAGGTTGGGGAAATACACGGTGTTATGCCGGGTGTCGTCGAGAATGGCCCGGGCCTGGTCCTCGCCGTAGCTTTCCACCATCAGCTCCCAGTAACCGGGAATGCCCGTGTAGGCCTTGTGGATCGAGTTGCTGACCCCGGTGTGTCCGTGGCCGTTGGGCCAGACGCGGATGCCCATGCCGGCGAAGAATTCGTACGAGGCCATGAACGGCGAGAACAGTTCCACGGCCATCGGCGCAGGCTGGCTCTGGTCACCGGTTTCCTTCCACAGGCGAATGGCTTCGCCGGCCGAGGACTCGTGGGCGATCATCGGGTGGCAGGTATCGGTCTGGTTGTCGACGACCATCTTCCAGTTGCAGCGATGCTTGTGCAGCAGCGGCTGACCGACCACGCGCAGCTTGCCTTGCGGGGAGCGCATGACCATGTTGTCCAGCGTTGACAGCGACTCGCCGAAGAACTCGTCGAACCCCATGCCGGTCTCACTCAGGCGCACGAACACGAAGCCGCGATAGTTGCGCACCGCCGCGACCGGCTGCATGCCCTTGTGGGCCGAGCAACTGCTCAGGTCGCAGTCGTCGTATTCCTTTTTCACCGGGATGCTCAGCAGCTCGCCGTCGGTCTTGAACGTCCAGGCGTGATAGGGGCAGCGCATGAAGCGGCCCACGTTGCCACGCGCTTCGGCCAGCACTTTCACGCCCTTGTGCGGGCAACGGTTGTGCAGCACCACGATGTCGCCGTTCTTCTGGCGCACCATGGCCAGCGGCTGGGCGGCGAGGGTGGCGGTGAAGTAATCGCCGGTTTCGGGGATCAGGCTGTCGTGGCCCAGGTAGCACCAGCTTGCGGCAAACACGCGTTGCTGTTCCTGCTCGAACAGTTGTTGATCAAGGAACAGAGACTTGTGCACTTCTCTGCCATTGAAATAGTTGTCCAACGGGGTGTCCTCTTCAGATCGCCAGCTTCAGGCGTGGGCTTTTCGCCCGGGAAACGCAGGGATAGATCCGTGCGCTGCAGGCCGCTTCTTGTTCGCTCATGATGAAATCCCGGTGCTCGACGTCGCCTTCCAGCACGTCCAGCGCGCAGACGCCGCACTCGCCGCGACGGCAGTCAGAGATCGGGTCCAGACCCGCGGCCTCCAGGGCTTCGAGCAAGGTCTGGTCGGGACCGACCTCGATGCTCACGGCGGAATCTGCCGCCTCGACGGTGAAACCCCGGGCGCCTTCATCCCGGGCGACGTTAAACACCTCCAGATGAATGCGATCGCGGGGCAGCCCGGCGGATTCGGCGTGGCTCAGGATGTCGCTGAGCATCGCCGCCGGACCGCAGACATAGAGCCGGTCTTCGGCGCACAGGTCAGCGAGTACCTGGTGAATCGCCGGGCGCTGGCCGGACAGATGCAGGTTCATGCGGTCTTGCAGCAGTGAGCGCAGATCTTCGGCGTAGGCCGCATCGTCGACGCTTCGGGCGAAGTAATGCAGATGCGCCGAACGCTCCAGCGCTGTCAGATGCCGCAGGATGCCGGTCAGCGGAGTGATGCCGATGCCGCCGGCAATCGCGATGTCGCGACCGGTCCGGGTGTCGAGCGGGTAGTTGAAGGTGTTGAACGGGCCTTCGAGCTGCACCTGATCGCCGGCCGCCAGCGAGCGCAGGTACTGGCTGCTGGGGGAGTCGTCACTGAGGCGAATGGCGAAGGTGAAACGACCTTCGGCGCTGTCGCCCAGTTCCACGGTGGAGTAATGACGCCATTCGCCCGAGGGCGCTATCAGCCATTTGAAGTGCGCACCGGCATGGGCTGATTGCGGGGCGGCGGGAGCGCCGGTGACGGTGATTTCCTTGATCGATGCCGACAGCATCCGGCAATGGGTAACGGTGTAATTCATGCCGGGTTTTCCTGGGCCAGCGGCGTTTCGTGCAGGTACAGCCAGCGGGTGCTGTGCTGATGCACGCGCAGGATCGCCACGGAAATGCGCGAAGTCTCGCGCTGGTTCTGGCGATGGGTTTCCTTGTAGCGCAGGGCGACGGTCGGGCCTTCGTGCCAGATCGTGTGCAGGTCGCTGATGTCGATCTCCAGGCCCGGACGGGCACCGACCGCACCTTTGAACAGTTGCTCGACCTGGGCCCGCCCGACCACGGCGGCCGAGGTGGTGACCATGCTGAAGTCTTCGCTGAAGACATCCATCAGTGGCGCGATGGCGGCTTCGCCGGCGCCGTCGGCATTGGTGAAGACACGATGAATCAGTTCATGCACGTGGTGGATGCTGTGGCGGGCTAGTTCAACCGGGTTGTTGTTCATGGCATTCCTTTGGAGGGTTCAGTTGGCTCATTTGAAACAGCGGGAACAGTCCGACCAGCGCAGCAATCGCGAACGTGGCGTGATAGGCCGGCGTCGAGTCGAACTGTTTGAGCAGCAGGTTGTAGATCATCAGGAACAGGGCCGCGCCGACGCTGAACGACATCTGCCGGTTGATGTTCCAGATCACACTGGCCTTGTGGGTTTCGCTGCCCTTGAAGTCCATCAGCGAGGTGGTTTGCGCGGTGTTGGCGCCGATCCCGCCGCCGATGCCCATCAGGCTGTAGGCGATCACGATCACCCCGATATCGGTCGGCGCAGCCACCAGCATCAGGGTGGCGATGCCGGCGCTGTGGATCAGCATGCCGAGGGTGAAGAGGCGCCGGGCGCCGATTTTGTTGTAGACCCGGCCGCAGGTGAGCATCGCGATAAATGCGCCGGTGGCGTAGAGGATCATGAACATGCCAGTGAGGCGGGCGCTGAAGTGCAGGGTGTTCTGCAGAAAGAAGATGCTCATCAGGTTGACCCCGGTGAACACGCCGGGAATCGCGTAATAGATGAAGATCGAGGTGCTGAGCTTTTTGCTCTTGAGCAGGCTCAGGTCAATGATCGCGTCGCGCTTGCGACGGTAATGCAGCAGGTACAGCGCCACGAACATCAGGCCCGCCGCGACACAGGCAATGGCCTCGATGGCAGGATAGTCGCCGCCGTACAGCGACATGCCCATCAGCAGGCTGCCCAGCGCGGCACTGACCAGCAGCAGGCCGAGGATGTCCGGGCGCGCCAGGCTGGTCGGTCGGCTTTCGCGAATCCAGAACCAGGATAATCCGGCAGCGATCAGCGAAAACGGAATGTTGCTGTAGAACACCCAGCGCCACGAACTGCTGTCGACGATGATGCCGCCGACGGTCGGCGAAATGGCCGGGGCGATCAGGGCCACGGCCATCACCAGTGTGGAGATTTTCGCCCGTTGCTCGCCCTGGAACAGGTTGAAGGTCAACGCCTGACCCACAGGAATCAACAACCCGCCACCGATGCCCTGGACGAAGCGCCAGATCACCAGCTCATGGAAACTGTCGGCCAGGCCGCACATCCATACAGAGCCGGTAAACACCAGCATCGAAGCGGTGAGAATCTCGCGGCTGCCGAAACGCCCGGCAAGCCAGGTGCTGACAGGAATGATCAGGGTCAGGCCGAGGATATAGGCATTCGCCACCCAGGCCACCGAAGAACTGCTTACTTGCAATGTCGACGATATGCTGGGTAATGCCACGGCGGACATGAATATGTTTATGCAGTCAATAAAAAAGCCGATCAGAAAGATCAGCGCGATCTTGTAGCGATAGTTCATTGTTGTTTCCTCTTTGTCGCAAAGCATAGGGGCGATGGACTTGGAGTGTCGATACGACTATCCTTGAAACAATGTTTGAAAGGATTAAACAGTGAACGCTACCGCCATGCATTCTCATCTGAATCGGGTTCAGACATTTCTCGCCGTGGTCGACTTCGGCTCTTACACCAAGGCCGCGAACTACCTGAGTATCAGCAAAGCCATGGCCAGCCTGCATGTCAAGGCGCTGGAAGAAGTTCTTTCGGCGACGTTGCTGATCCGCAATACCCGGAATATATCGTTGACTGAAATTGGTCAGGACTTTTATGAAGAGTTCAAGGGGATTGTCGCGGACATCGATAATGCCTTTGATAATGTACTGAAGGGTAATAACCGGGTTTCTGGAAAGTTACGAATTAGTTCAACCAGTGAATACGGCGAGAAGTTCATTCTTCCGTTGATTCCATTGTTCAGCGAGCGTTATCCGGAAATTCGCCTGTGCTACAACTTCAATTCATCGCTGAATGATCTGGTGGCGGAAAAACTGGATCTGGTGGTGCGTCTGGGCAATCTGGCGGATTCCGCCTTCAAGAGCCGCAAGCTGGCGGATTATCAAATCGTGCTGGTGGCGACTCCGGCGTTTGTCGAGCGTCACCCGGTGGCGCAGCCGCAGGACCTGAACGGTGTGCCATGGATTGCCAACAGCAATTTGCAGGCACCCACGCAATGGGTACTGCGCGATGATCGGGGGAGTACGGTGGAGGTCAATGGCACCAGCCATTTCGAATCCAATTCCTCCACGGCGATTCGCTCGATGACCTTGTCGTCGCTCGGTGTCTCGGTGTTGCCGGGCTGGGTGGTCGAGGACGATATCGTCAGCGGACGGCTGGTTCGCCTGTTGCCGGCGTATACGTTGCCTTCTCAGTCGATCAACGTCGTATTTCCCAATACCGCGCATCTGCCGCACAAGTCGCGGGCGTTTATCGATTTCCTCCTGCTGCATCTGGCGCAGTAACGCAAAAAGCCCCTGAATCGCGAGATTCAGGGGCTTTCGTCAACGCGGCTCGAAGATCAGGCCGCTTCGATCTTGCTGCGGTTCTGCTCGACCTTGTTCAGGTACGCCGCCAGTTTTTCCTGTTCGGCCGGGGTGGTGAATAGCCCCAGCTTGCTGCGGCGCCACAGGATGTCGTGAGCGGTGGTCGCCCACTCTTCGGCGCACAGGTAGTCGACTTCACGGGTGTAGAGACCGCCGCCGATGTGTTCGCCCATGTCGGCCAGGCTGTCCACGCCTTCGAGCATGCGCCAGGTGCGGCTGCCGTAGGTGGTGGCCCAGCGGCGGGCGATTTCGCTTGGCACGAAGTCGAACTTGTCGCGGATCAGCGCGCTCAAGGCCTGTGGCGTGGTCATGTCTTCACCGCCCGGCAGCGTGGCGCTGGCGGTCCAGCTTGGGCGCATCTGGGTGAAGAACGGCATCAGTTGTGCCATCGCCGACTCGGCGAGTTTGCGGTAGGTGGTCAGCTTGCCGCCGAACACCGACAGCAACGGGGCTTCTTCGGTGCTGCCGGACAGCGCCAGGGTGTAGTCGCGGGTCACGGCCGAAGGATTGTCGGATTCGTCGTTGCACAGCGGACGGACGCCCGAGTAGGTGTGCAGGATGTCGTCACGGCTGATCTGCTTCTTGAAGTGGGCGTTGACCACTTTAAGCAGGTAATCGGTTTCGCCGTCGGTGATCGCCACTTTGGCCGGGTCGCCGGTGTACTCGCGGTCGGTGGTGCCGATCAGCGTCAGGTTGTTCAGGTACGGAATGGTGAAAACGATGCGCTGATCTTCGTTTTGCAGGATGTGCGCGTGATCGCCTTCGTACAGTTTCGGCACGATGATGTGGCTACCCTGGATCAGGCGGATGCCGTACGGCGACTCCATCTTCAGGTCGTCACGGATGAACTTGGCGACCCACGGGCCGGCGGCGTTCACCAGTGCCTTGGCGGTGATCGAGAACAGGCTGCCATCGGCGCGTTCCAGGTTCAGGTGCCACAGGCCTTTGGCGCGGCGGGCGCTGACGCAACGGGTCTGGGTGTGCACATGCGCGCCTTTTTCACGGGCGGCCATGGCGTTCAGTACCACGAGGCGGGCGTCATCGACCCAGCAGTCGGAGTATTCGAAACCTTTGGTGATTTCGCTTTTCAGTGCGCTGTCGGCACCGAACTTCAGGCTTTTGGAGCCTGCGAGCTTTTCGCGCTTGCCGAGGTTGTCATACAGGAACAGGCCGGCGCGGATCATCCACGCCGGACGCAGGTGCGGACGGTGCGGCAGCACGAAACGCATCGGCTTGACGATGTGCGGGGCCTTGGCCAGCAGCACTTCGCGTTCGGCCAGGGCTTCGCGCACCAGACGGAATTCATAATGCTCGAGGTAGCGCAGACCACCGTGGATCAGCTTGCTGCTGGCCGACGAGGTGTGGCTGGCCAGGTCGTCCTTTTCGCAAAGGAACACCGAAAGACCGCGACCGGCGGCATCCGCTGCGATCCCCACGCCATTGATCCCGCCGCCAATGACGGCGATATCGTAGATCTCGGAGATAGGGGGCGTACGCAAGGTAGAGGTGGACATCGGCTGGCCTCGGGCTCTTTTGATTTTCTGTCTTGGAAATCGAACATGAATGTTCATTTGCGAAAATGGTAGCCCATAAAGACGCGCGCAGCCAGTCGACTTCGATTGAAAAAACTCATCGAAGGGCGGCTAAAAGAAAATATTCGAACATCAGATGCGCATAAGGCGCCCATGAAGGCGCCTTATGCGTGAGAAGGGTTAAACGACTTCCAGACGAATCTTGTTCTGGCTCAGCAGTTGCGCCAGGGCTGGCACCGGCTGCTGGTCGGTGACCAGGCAATCGATCAGGCTGATCGGACCGAGGCGAATCATCGCGTTACGGCCGAACTTGCTGGAGTCCGCCGCCAGGATCACCTGCCGGGCATTGGCGATGATCGCCTGGGACACCCGCACTTCCTGGTAATCGAAGTCGAGCAGGCTGCCGTCTTCGTCGATGCCACTGATGCCCACCAGCGCAAAGTCGACCTTGAACTGATTGATGAAGTCCACGCTCGCCTGACCCACCACGCCGCCGTCGCGACGGACATTGCCGCCGGTGAGCAGCACATCGAAATCATCCTTGGCACTGAGCATCGAGGCGACGTGCAGGTTGTTGGTGATGATTTTCAGGTGACTGTGATTGAGCAGGGCGCGGGCGATGGATTCGGTGGTAGTGCCGATGTTGATGAACAACGAGGCGTGATCGGGGATCTGCGCGGCGATGGCTTCACCGATGCGTTGTTTTTCATCGCGCATCTGGTCGGCGCGCATCGCATAGGCGGTGTTTTCGACGCTGGAATCATAGGCGGCGCCGCCGTGGTAGCGACGCAGCAGATTGGCTTCCGCCAGTTGATTGATATCGCGGCGGATGGTTTGCGGGGTAACAACGAACAGCGTGGCCATTTCCTCGATGCTCACATAGCCGCGTTCGCGGACCAGCTCGAGGATTTGCTGCTGACGGGGAGGCAGATTCATGGGGCTTCCTTTGGGCTGCCGTGCAAAATTTGCCCATGATGCCGCAGGAATCCGCTCCCGACCAGTTACATGCCGTTACCAGTCCTCAGACTGGCTTATTCAGCATCCTCACGTTCCCAGTCACGGGTACGGCTGACGGCTTTTTTCCAGCCTTTATAGAGCTTCTCTTTTGCCGCTTCGTCCAGGCTCGGTTCGAATTCGTGCTCGATCACTGCCTTGCCGCGCAGTTCTTCCAGGCTGCCCCAGAAACCGCACGCCAGGCCGGCCAGGTAAGCGGCGCCCAGGGCAGTGGTTTCGCGCATTTGCGGGCGCTCGACCTGAGTGCCGAGGATGTCGGCCTGGAACTGCATGAGGAAGTTGTTCGCCACCGCACCGCCGTCCACGCGCAGGGCTTTCAGGCGTTCGCCGGAGTCCTGTTGCATGGCGTCGAGCACGTCGCGGGTCTGGTAGGCGATCGATTCCAGCGCAGCGCGGATGATGTGATCCACACGCACGCCGCGAGTCAGGCCGAACAGCGCGCCACGGGCATACGGGTCCCAGTAGGGAGCGCCGAGGCCGGTAAAGGCTGGCACCAGATAGACGCCGTTGCTGTCCTTCACTTTATTGGCGAAGTACTCGGTGTCGTGGGCGTCGTTGATGATTTTCAGTTCATCGCGCAGCCATTGCACGGTCGAACCGCCGTTGAACACAGCACCTTCCAGTGCGTAGGCCACTTCGCCGCGCGGGCCGCAGGCGATGGTGGTGAGCATGCCGTGTTGCGATTTCACCGCTTTGTCGCCGGTGTTCATCAGCAGGAAGCAGCCGGTGCCATAGGTGTTTTTTGCCTGGCCCGGCTCTACGCACATCTGGCCGAACAGTGCAGCCTGCTGGTCACCGGCGATACCGCCGATGGCGATGCCGCTCTTGGTGCGACCGTAGATTTCCGAGGAGGCTTTGACTTCCGGCAGCATCTCGCGCGGGATGTCGAGGATCTCCAGCATCTTCGAATCCCACTCCAGCGAGTGGATGTTGAAGAGCATGGTGCGCGAGGCGTTGGTGTAGTCGGTGACGTGCACCTTGCCGCCGGTGAATTTCCAGATCAGCCAGCTGTCGACGGTGCCGAACAGCAGTTCGCCGTTGCGCGCACGTTCGCGGCTGCCTTCGACGTTGTCGAGGATCCACTTCAGTTTGGTGCCGGAGAAGTACGGGTCGGTGACCAGGCCGGTGTTCTCACGGATGTAGTCTTCATGACCGTCGCGCTTGAGCTGCTGGCAGATCTCGGTGCTGCGGCGGCATTGCCAGACGATCGCGTTGTAGACCGGGCGGCCGGTGGTCTTGTCCCAGACCACGGTGGTTTCACGCTGGTTGGTGATGCCGATGGCGGCCACCTGATCGTGATGCAGGCCAGCCTGGGCCAGTGCCTCGACCATCACTGCGCTCTGGGTGGCGAAGATTTCCATCGGGTCATGTTCGACCCAACCGGCTTGCGGGTAATGCTGGGCGAATTCGCGCTGCGCGGTGCAGACCACGTTCGCATCGCGGTCGAAAATGATCGCGCGGGAGCTGGTCGTACCCTGATCGAGGGCAATGATGTAGTTCTTATTCTGAATGTCGGTCATGTCGATTGCCTTGGACGAAATAAGGGTGAGTGGGCCGTGGCGCGGGCTCGAAATGGGCAGGAGTCCGCGCCGACTGTTTCAAGAAGTTCTTGGTTTGCCGTCAATGGCCGGTTCTGCGTCCTTTGTAGCAGGTGTGGCGCCGGTCAGGTGACGGGCAATCAGCCCGCGATACCCGGCAGCGCCGAGGCAGGCACCGACAATCGGTGCAAAAATCGGAATCAGGAAGTACGGGATTTCACGGGCGCCGGTGAAGGAAATTTCACCCCAGCCTGCGAAGAAAGTCATCAGTTTCGGACCGAAGTCACGGGCCGGGTTCATCGCGAAACCGGTCAGCGGGCCCATCGAACTGCCGATCACGGCAATCAGCAGACCGATCAGCAGCGGTGCCAGCGGGCCTTTCGGCAGGCCGTTATTGTCATCGGTCAGGGACATGATCACGCCCATCAGGATCGCCGTGATGATCACCTCGACCAGGAACGCCTGAGCGGTCGACAGCGCAGGGTTCGGGAAGGTGGAGAACACCGAGGCCAGTTCCAGGCTGGCGGCCGAGCCACGAACCATATGGTGAGCCTGTTCGAAATCGAAGAACAGGTTGCTGTACAGCGT